>NZ_JARAMO010000082.1:0-37109 GCF_028807275.1 Mameliella sp. AT18 | reverse complement strand
CCACCATCGCCGCGTTCTGCTGGGTGACCCGGTCGAGGTTGGAGATCCCGACATTGATCTCCTGCAGGCCCTGGGCCTGTTCCCCGGCGCTGCTGGCGATGCCGGTCATCATGTCTGACACTTCGGCGACGCGGGTCAGCACGTCGTCCAGCGCGCCACCGGCCTCTTCGACCAGCCTGACACCGCTGGCCACCTGTTCGCCGGCACCGGTGATCAGTTCCTTGATCTGCTGGGCCGCCGCCGCGCTGCGCTGGGCCAGGCCGCGCACCTCTGTCGCCACCACGGCAAAGCCCTTGCCGCTTTCGCCCGCGCGCGCCGCCTCGACCCCGGCGTTCAGGGCCAGAAGGTTGGTCTGGAAGGCGATGTCGTCGATGACGCTGGTGATTTCCCCGATCTGCTCCGAGGACTTCTCGATCACGCTCATCGCCTCGATGGCAGAGCGCATAACCTCGCCGTTGCGTTCCGCGATCTCGCGGGTCTGACGCACCTGGTCGTCGGCGCTGCGGGCGTTTTCCGCTGCGGCACTGACGCTGCTCAGCAGTTCCTCCAAGGCCGCCGCCGATTCCTCCAGCGTGGCGGCCTGTGTCTCTGTCCGTCGGGACAGATCGTCCGAGGCAGAGGCGATCTGGTTGGCATTGTCCAGCAGGCTGCCGGCGCTGGCCGAAACCTCGTCGACCACGCGGCGCAGGCTGGCGATGGCGCGGTTGTAGTTGGTCCGGAGCGCGGCATATTCCTCGGGGAACTCGGCCACGATCTCACGGTTGAGCACGCCGTCCGCCAGAACGTCCAGAGCCTTGCCCAGATGGGTCACCATCTCGACCTGGCGCTCCATGTCGCGGGCACGCTCTTCCTCGGCGTCGCGCGCGGTGCTGAGGGCCTGCGTCATGTCCTGCATATGGGCGGCGATGCTGCCGAATTCATCGCGACGGCCGCTCATCCCGATCTCGGTGTCATAATCCCCGTCGGAAATTCGTTTTACCGCCTCTGTCACCTCACGCAGCGGACGTCCAAGGCTGCGCTGCAGCAAAAGCAGCGTCGCCCCCAGCAGCACGATGAAGACCGCCGCAGCCGTCAGCAGGATGCCCATCTTCTCGGAGCGCACGGCGGCATGGGCCGAATCGGCGTTCCAGGCCATCGCAAGAACGCCGATCACCGGTCCTTCGGGCCCGGCCAGGACGGGTTCCGCCACCAAGAGCCCCCCGTCGGTGCTGATCCGCGTACCCTCGGCCAGGGCCTTGGCCGCCAGGCCTGCGACACTGTCCAGCAGCGCCGCGTCCTCGCCGGCGACGGCCAGGCGCTCGCCCTCGGCGTCCAACACCAGCGTCGCGCGCCCGTTGGCCCCGGCCGCGGTCATCGCGGCCGAGACTTCTTCTTCCACCTTCGGCAAGGCCTTGAACCGGATCGGCTTGCTCAGCGCGCTTGCGCTGAGTTCGACCGTCCGCGCGGCCTGGTCGACCACGCCCTTGACGGCGAGGTCGTCGACCAGCCGCAGGGATTGTACCGACAGCACGCCCGCCACCACGATCGTGGTCACAGCCATGATGCCCGCGCACCTGATGAATACCGAGTGCAGGCCCGCCCCTGACCTCGTCTTGCCGCCGTCCTGTGTCATGTTCTTGTCCCTTGCCTGAAGTTGGGGTTTTGCGCCGTGGCCTTACAGCAGCACTTCGGCATCGACCCCGACGGTCATGGCGCCGATCGGCCTGCCCGTGACGGGGTCCGTGATCGTGATCGAGATCTGTGCCTGGTAGCTTTGGCTGGATTCGTCGAATTCGACCTCGCCGAAATGCACGGCGCCGGCGCCCTTGGGATAGGTTTCCTGGTACTTGGCCTCATCCCCCTGCCAATAGTCCGAGGTCGCGCCCGAGGCGGCCACGTTCAGCCCCTTTGCGTCCATCACAATCACCTCGGTGATCATCCCGCCGCTGGCCTCGATCCGCGCGCGGAGGAAATCCGCGGCCGCGTTCATCAGGACACCATCGACCAGGTCGGACCCTGTCCCCACCTCAGCCCGCCAGGTTGCGTCCAACTGGGTGATCCGCGTCGCGTCATAGCCGCCGGTCAGGGCATTCTGGGCCTCGATCGCCTCGACGATCGCGGTGTCATGGGCCCAGGCCATGATTTCACTGTCGACATAGGCCTGCATGGCCTCTTGAGGTTCGGCCGCAAAGGCGGCAGGCGCCGCCGCGAACAGCGCGGCGGACAGTAGCAGTGCACGTTTCATCCATGAGTCTCCGGTGTAAGTTCAGGATGACGGCACACTATGCAGTCTCCGGTTTACGGGCACTTAACCGACTGTAAAATTGAAACTATTTTGGTTGTCATGTCAAAAGCGACATGGCGTCGCTTTCCGCGCAGACAGGACCGCACCGCAAAGACAGGCTGCTTTGCATGAAGATGCATGATGCGGCTATCTCTTTGATCCTGCGCCAGATCGGGGCGCGCCGCGGGCGCGCGGCACGGGGACGTCCGGGCTGGAAATCGGCCCCCTGATCCCTGCCCCCTTTCCTTCGGAGACACCACAGATGACAGCCCCTCTTTCCCGCCGTGGTGGCGGCCGAGCCGCCCGAGTCGCCGCCCGCGCCACCGCCCTTTCCGAAGACCAGCGCCCGGTCCGCCCCGGTCTCATCGGCGGGCGCTACCGCCCGCTGACAGAGGCCGAGGTGACGCGCATCCATGCCAGCGCGCTGGTTGCCCTGGACGAGATCGGCCTGTCCGGGGCGCCAGCCTCCGGGGTCGAGATCCTGACCGGCGCAGGCGCGCGGCTGGGCGAGGACGGGCGCCTGCGCTTTCCGCCCGCGCTGGTCGAGGACATGCTGGCCAAGGCCGCGCGCGACATCACATTGCCCGCCCGCGACCCCCGGTTCGACCTCGACCTTTCGGGCCAGCGTGTCCACTACGGCACCGCCGGGGCGGCGGTGCACCTGGTCGAGATCGACGGCCAAACCTACCGCGAAAGCACCCTGCAGGATCTGCACGACGCGGCGCGGATAGCGCACCAGCTGGACAATATCCACTTTCTCCAGCGCCCGATGGTCGCCCGTGACCTCACGGACAATCTGGAATTGGATCTGAACACGCTCTACGCCTGCTGCTCCGGGACAACCAAGCAGGTGGGCACTTCCTTCTCGGACCCTGCCAACGTGCCGGACGCGCTGGACCTGCTGCACATGATCGCCGGGGGCGAGGCCGCCTGGCGCGCCCGACCTTTCGTGTCGAATTCGAACTGTTTTGTCGTGCCGCCGATGAAATTCGCCTCGGAAAGCTGCGAGACGATGGAGGCCTGCATCCGGGGCGGCATGCCCGTGCTGTTGCTGTCGGCGGGCATGTCCGGGGCCACCGCCCCTTCGACCATCGCGGGGGCGATCGTGCAATCGGTGGCGGAATGCCTGGCGGGGCTTGTCTACGTCAACGCCATCGCACCGGGCCACCCGGCGATCTTTGGCACCTGGCCCTTCGGGTTGGACTTGCGGACCGGGGCCATGTGCCTGGGATCGGGCGAACAGGCGTTGCTCAGCGCGGGCTGTGCCCAGATGCACGCACATTACGGGCTGCCCGGCGGCACCGCGGGCGGGGCGGCGGATTCCAAGCTGCCGGACATGCAGGCGGGCTGGGAACAGATGTGTTCCAACGTGCTGGCCGGGGTTGCCGGGGCGAACATGGTCTACGAGGCGGCGGGGATGCATGCCTCGCTGCTGGGGTTCTGCCATGAAAGCCTGATCCTCGGCGATGACCTGATCGGCCAGGCGCTACGCTGCGTGCGCGGAATCGAGGTCGACGACATGACCCTGGCCCTGGACCAGATGCGCGCCGTCTGCATGGGGGGGCCGGGCCACTACCTGGGCACGCCGGAAACCCTGGACAGGATGCACCGCGACCATCTTTATCCCCGCTTGGGCGACCGCACCTCGCCCCGCCAATGGGAAGAGATGGACAAACCGGACCTGGTGGCCAAGGCCACGGCGCGCAAGCAGGAGATCCTGGCCACGCGCAGCCCGGCCCGTTTCGATCCCGCCACGGACAAGGCGATCCGCGCGCGGTTCCCGATCCACCTGCCCGCCTGAACGGGACGCAAGGCCGGGGCCCGCCGCGGCTTGTGCCCGCGGCGCGCCCGCGCTAGCCCTTTGCCTGCGCATTTCCGGAGACCGCCATGCCCTATGTCTTTCTTGCCTTCGCCGTGCTGGCCGAAACCATCGGAACCACGGCCTTGCAGGCCAGCCAGCAGTTCACGCGCGTGGTGCCGACGGCCATCACCATTGTGGCTTATGCCGCGGCCTTCTACCTCCTTGGAATTGCGCTGAAGTATTTTCCCGTGGGCATCGCCTATGCGATCTGGTCGGGTCTGGGCATTGTTTTCATCGCCGTGATCGGCCTGGCCGTCTTTGGCCAGAAACTGGACCTGCCGGCGATCCTCGGGATGGGCATGATCCTGGCGGGCATCCTCGTCATCCACCTCTTCTCAAATACCTCGCCTCACTAGGCACGGATGAACGAAAAAGCCCCCCGGAGATCACTCCGGGGGGCCCGCGCCTTCCGCTCACATGAGGGGGACGATCAGAAGCGGAAGGTTGCCCGCAGCGAGTAGGTCTGCGCGTCCACGTCCGCGCCGGAACCGCCGACGTCGTCAAAGCTATGCGCCAGCGCCTCGCCACCGATCGAGAAACGGTCGGTCACTTTGTAGTCGAGGCCGACACCGCCGACCGGCCCGGTCGCATCACCCAGCGAGCTTTCGATGCGCGCCACGCCCGCGGTCCCGTAGACCAGCGTCCGACCGAAGTCGGCACCGACCCGGCCCTTTAGCCGCATCACGTTGTCCACGTCGACGCCGCCGAGGCTGAAACCGTTGCCATCCTGATATTCGAATTCACCACCGACGACATAATCGCCGAAGTCATAGTCGTAACCGCCATAGACGCCGTAGACGCCACCGTTGTCGGATGTGCCGCCGCCCTGGGCATTCATGTTGCCAAAGCTGAAGCCCACGTAGGGACCGGTCCAGTCCACGCCGACGGGAGCTGCGGGCACGACGGGCGCCGCCGGTTCGACCTCGACCGGCGTGCGGTCGATGCTGCCGGCCAGCACGGGCGCGGCGCCAAGCGATGCGGTCGCTGCGATCACTGCAAAGATGCTCGATTTCATGACTGTCTCCTTTTCTGGTTCCCTGACGCTGCGAGTGCACAGCGCGTCATGCTGAGCCGCAAGTAACGGCCCGTGATGTACATTCAACGGGTCGGAGGCCCGGTTGTTCCCTGTTGCGCGCCCTGCCCCCGCGTTACCGGCCAAAGCCCGCTGAGTTTCACCAGCAGCCCGGCAAACCTCCGCCGGTTCCCTGCGGCAGTCTCGCAGGTGTGATCCGTGACACCCTTGCAATGGGCTTGCGGCAAATCGGCACTGGTCTTTTTGTCCCTACCCGGCTAGTCCCGCGCCAACTCCGGACAAAGGAACCGTCTCATGGATTTGCGCAACGTCGCGATCATTGCTCACGTTGACCACGGCAAGACGACGCTGGTGGACGAACTGCTGAAACAATCCGGCGCCTTCCGCGCCAACCAGGCCGTCGCCGAACGGGCGATGGATTCGAACGACCTGGAACGCGAACGCGGAATCACCATCCTTGCCAAGGCCACCAGCGTCGAGTGGAAAGGCACGCGGATCAACATCGTCGACACCCCCGGCCACGCCGATTTCGGCGCCGAGGTGGAGCGCATCCTGTCGATGGTCGATGGCGTGGTGCTGTTGGTCGATGCCGCCGAAGGCCCGATGCCGCAAACCAAGTTCGTGACGTCCAAGGCGCTGGCCCTGGGCCTGCGGCCCATCGTGGTGCTGAACAAGGTCGACAAGCCGGACGCGGAACCGGACCGTGCCCTGGACGAAGTCTTTGACCTCTTCTCTGCCCTCGATGCCGATGAGGACCAGCTGGACTTTCCGCATCTCTACGCCTCTGGCCGGTCGGGCTGGTGCGACGCCGAGCTTGATGGCCCGCGCAAGAACCTGGACGCGCTGTTCAACCTGATCGTGAACCACGTTCCGGAACCCAAGCAGATCAAGAAGCGCGACGACGACTTCACCATGCTGGCCGTGACGCTGGGGGCCGATCCCTTCGTGGGCCGGATGCTGACCGGTCGCGTCGAATCCGGCAAGCTGAAGGTCGGCCAGACGGTCCAGTCGATCAGCCGCATCGGTCAGAAGATCGAACAGTTCCGGGTCACCAAGATCCAGGCCTTCCGCGGTCTGCAGCAGCAGGACATCGAAGAGGCCGAGGCCGGCGACATCGTCTCGATCGCGGGCATGACCAAGACCACCGTGGCCGATACGATCTGTGCCCTGGCCGTGGACGAACCACTCGAGGCGCAGCCGATCGACCCGCCGACCATCACCGTGACCTTCGGCATCAACGACAGCCCGCTGGCTGGCCGCGACGGCAAGAAGGTGCAGTCCCGTGTCATCCGCGAGCGCCTGCACAAGGAAGCGGAAACCAACGTCGCGATCCGCATCAAGGACACGCCCGGCGGCGAAGCCTTCGAGGTCTCCGGCCGCGGCGAACTGCAGATGGGCGTCCTGATCGAGAACATGCGCCGCGAAGGCTTTGAACTGTCGATCTCGCGCCCGCAGGTCATCATGCGCGAGGAAGACGGCGTGACGATGGAACCGGTCGAAGAGGCCACCATCGACGTCGACGACGAATACACCGGCGCGGTGATCGAGAAACTGACCGGTACCCGCAAGGGTGAACTGGTCGAGATGAAGCCCGCCGGCGCCGGAAAGACCCGGATCATCGCGCATGTCCCCTCGCGCGGGCTGATCGGCTATCACGGCGAATTCCTGACCGACACGCGCGGCACGGGCGTCCTGAACCGCGTCTTCCACGGCTGGGCCCCGCATAAGGGACCGATCCCGGGCCGCCGCGCGGGTGTTCTGATCTCGATGGAAAACGGCGAAGCGGTGGCCTACGCGCTGTGGAACCTCGAAGAGCGCGGCAAGATGATGATCGGCGCCCAGGCCCCGGTCTACACCGGCATGATCATCGGCGAGCATTCCCGTGAGAACGACCTCGAAGTGAACCCGCTCAAGGGCAAGAAGCTGACCAACGTGCGGGCCTCCGGCACCGACGAGGCCGTGCGCCTGACCACTCCGATCACGCTGAGCCTGGAAGAGGCGATTGCCTACATCAACGACGACGAGTTGGTCGAGGTCACGCCCAACGCGATCCGGCTGCGCAAGCGCCATCTGGACCCGCACGAACGCAAGCGCGCCGCACGCGGCGCCTGAACCTGCCTTGGGCCCGCCGCCCTTGGCGGTGGGGCCACCTCGGATTCCGCATCAAGAGCGTCGGACAACAGGCTGAAAAACAGGGGAATATCGGCCCCTGCAAATCGAAAAAGGCGCGGGGTGGCAGTCCCCGCGCCTTTCCGTAACATTTGCCTGCAGCTAATTACTTGCAGGAAGCCTTCTTCGCCACGTAGTAGCCCGCCTTCACCAGGTGCTTGGACTCCTTGTAGACGGCCGGGTAGTGAACCTTGACCATCTGGCCGTTCTTGTATTCCCACTCTGTGTGGGCGGCCATGATCAGATGCTGCTTGTAGCCATATTTGGCCGGAACCCAGACCTTGTCGTAGCAGGCCACGACCTTGCCTTCCCAAGCCATCGCAGGGGCTGCGAAAGCGGCTGCGAGAAGTGCGCCAGCAAGAACTTTTTTCATGAACTTTCTCCCAAGAAATTGAAGGTATCCAAACTCTAGCCAAGAAAATCGCGCCCGCGCGACAGGAATTCCTGACTTGGCGTGGCAAAAAAGGGCAAACACCACAATTTTCTGCCCAATTCAGAGATTCTGTGGTTGGGGTGCCATAGTTTTGCAACGGTCCAGCCTGCAGGACCGGGCTCATATTTTTCCAATACGGGAACAATTACCGGAATCGAAAATTTTTGCCCCTCCGACAAGAGGTTGGACGGAATGTCGCACGAATCACTCATCTTCCCAATGGCGGGTGCTGGACTACGGCAGGAGGCCGCTCAAGCCGCCCGAACCGCGGGCGAAAAGGCGCCTATATACGGAAGAGATCGGGAATATGCGTCAGAAATCAGGGCTGACCGGATCGCCCAGGCTGATCTCTCCGGGTTCCAGAACCGAACAACACCAGCCACCATGCCCGCGCAGAGCCGAATAGCCCCCGGGACCAAGAACCTGCTCCATCCGGGAACACGGCGCACATGGCACCTCGACCGCCAGTCGGACCATGCCGATCCGCAATCCGAATTCCCTCAGCGCGCTCAGGTTGATACCGGAAATGACAAGGTTGCGCCGCAGCAGATCGCGCGGCAGGTCCTCCCGTCCCGCAAGGGCGGCAATGACCGGCAGATGTTCCGCCTGCAGCAAGGTCACGGCCCGCTTGCCGGGCCGGCCATGATCCCCGTCCAGCCCGTCGGTTGTAATCCGGGCCCGTTCCACCGGAACCAAAACCGCTTTGCGCGCGGGCCGCAGCCCAATCCAGTCGAGCCGCCCCGGCCCCGCGAAGGACCGACGCAGCTCTGCAAGCGGTGTCACTCGCTGGTCTCGACCACCAGCAACTCGCGCTCGGAGGCACCGCGCGCGTGGCTCAGGGCCTCCTGGTAGGCGTCGGAGTGGTAGCAATCCACCGCCGCCTCGACCGAGGGGAACCTGGCCACCACGTTGCGCGGGCGTTCCTTGCCTTCGAGCTGCACGAAACGACCGCCCCGGGCGATGAAGGTTCCACCATGCGCGGCAATGGCCGGTCCAGCCAGTTCGGCATATTTCCCATAGGCCTCGGCGTCACTCACGGTGACATGGGCAATCCAGAGTGCGGGCATCTCAATTTCCTCCGATCACGGCTTCGGCGGCCTTGATGGCTGCCTCGGCGTTGTCTGCGCTGGCACCGCCGCCCTGGGCCATGTCGGGACGGCCACCGCCGCCCTTGCCTCCCAGTTCGGCCACCGCCGCCTTGACGATGTCCACCGCCGACAGCGTGCCTTTCAGGTCATCGGTGACACCAGCCGCCACCGCCGCCTTTCCGCCCGCATCGGCGATCAACAGCACGGCGCCGGATCCGATGCGCGATTTGTGCTCGTCGATCAGCGGCGGCAGGTCCTTGCCCGTCACCCCGCTCAGCACCTGAGCAACGAACTGGACCCCGTTGATTTCACGCGCTTCCGAGCCCGCGCCCTGACCCGCACCACCGGCCATCGCCAGCTCGCGGCGCAGCTGGGCCACCTCGGACTCAAGCTTCTTGCGATCTTCCAGAAGGGCCTTGACGCGGC
The DNA here is from genome assembly GCF_028807275.1 of Mameliella sp. AT18. Taxonomy (NCBI): domain Bacteria; kingdom Pseudomonadati; phylum Pseudomonadota; class Alphaproteobacteria; order Rhodobacterales; family Roseobacteraceae; genus Antarctobacter; species Mameliella sp. AT18. The sequence goes on along the minus strand of NZ_JARAMO010000082.1, from coordinate 27,836 downwards.
CCGGCACATCAACGGCGCTGGCCTTCAGAACGCCCGCGACCTCGGCCAGGCGGTGATCCTGCTGCGTGAGGTAGTCAAAGGCAGCGGCGCCGGTCAGCGCCTCGATCCGCCGCACACCCGCGCTGGACGCGCTGTCACCCAGGGTCACGAAAAGGCCGATGTCACCGGTCTGGCGCACATGGGTGCCGCCGCAAAGTTCGATGGAATAGGTCTGCCCATCGCTCCCCTTGCCAGAACCCGCCTGCGTGCCCATCGAGACGACGCGCACTTCCTCGCCGTATTTCTCACCGAACAGCGCCTGCGCGCCGATTTCACGTGCGTCATCCGGGGTCATGATGCGGGTGCTCACCGGCGCGTTCTGCCGGATAAAGGCGTTCACGTCGCGTTCGACCTTTTGCAGATCCTCCAGGCTCAGCGCCTGTCCGTGGCTGAAGTCAAACCGCAGGCGCTCCGGCGCGTTCAGCGAGCCGCGTTGCGCGACATGATCGCCCAACCTTTCGCGCAGCGCCTCGTGCAGCAGGTGCGTGGCCGAGTGGTTGGCCCGGATCGCCGAGCGGCGCCCGTGATCCACCTCGAGCTGCAGTGCGTCGCCCTTGGCAAAAGTCCCGCGATCCACGGTGACGTGATGGGCATAGACCTTGCCGCCCGCCATCTTCTGCGTGTCGCTGACAGTGGCGCAGTCATCCTCGTTCTCAAGCCGGCGCAGCCAGCCGGTATCGCCGACCTGGCCGCCCGCTTCACCATAGAAAGGTGTCTGGTTCAGGACGATCCAGCCGCTTTGACCCTCGGTCAGGCTGTCAACCGCCTTGCCGTCCACCACCAGCGCCAGCACCTGGCCCTCGGCGGTTTCGGTGTCGTAGCCCAGGAAATCGGTGGCGCCATGCGTGTCGGCGATGTCGAACCAGACGGTCGCATCCGCCGCTTCGCCCGACCCGCTCCAGGCCGCACGGGCGCGCGCCTTCTGTTCGGCCATCGCGGCGTCAAAGCCTTCGACGTCCACTTCGCGGTTCTTCTCACGCAGCGCGTCCTGCGTCAGGTCCAGCGGAAAACCGTAGGTGTCATAGAGCTTGAAGGCCGCGGCCCCGGGCAGCGGCGCGTCGCCGTCGAGCCCGGCAAGCTCATCGTCGAGCAGTTTCAGCCCGCGATCCAGCGTCGCCTTGAAGCGCGTTTCCTCGCTTTTCAGCGTTTCCTCGATCAGGGCCTGCGCGCGGGTCAGTTCCGGATAGGCCTGCCCCATCTGGCGCACCAGGGCAGGCACCAGCCGGTACATCAGCGGGTCCTGCGCACCCAAAAGGTGCGCATGGCGCATGGCGCGGCGCATGATCCGGCGCAGGACATAGCCGCGCCCGTCGTTCGACGGCATCACGCCATCCGCGATCAGGAAAGAGGTCGAGCGCAGATGGTCAGCGATCACCCGGTGATGCATCTTGCCCGGCCCGTCCGGGTCGGCGCTGGTCGCATCGGCGCTGGCCTCGATCAGGCTGCGCATCAGGTCGGTGTCATAGTTGTCGTGCTTGCCCTGCAACAGCGCACCGATCCGTTCCAGCCCCATGCCGGTGTCGATCGACTGCATGTCGAGCGCCTTCATCGAGCCGTCCTCGAACTGCTCGTTCTGCATGAAGACGACGTTCCAAATCTCGATGAAACGGTCACCGTCTTCCTCGGGCGATCCCGGAGGGCCGCCCCAGATGTGGTCGCCGTGGTCGTAGAAGATCTCTGTGCAGGGGCCGCAAGGGCCGGTCGGGCCCATCTGCCAGAAGTTGTCCGAGGTATCGATGCGGATGATCCGGTCCTCGGGGACGCCGACCTTCTTCCAGATCTCGAAGGCCTCGTCATCGGTATGATAGACCGTGGTCAGCAGTCGCTTGGGATCGATGCCGAATTCCTTGGTCACCAGTTCCCAGGCAAAGGGGATGGCCTCTGGCTTGAAATAGTCGCCGAAGGAGAAATTTCCCAGCATCTCGAAAAAGGTATGGTGACGCGCGGTATACCCGACGTTGTCGAGGTCATTGTGCTTGCCGCCCGCCCGCACGCATTTCTGCGAGGTTGTGGCGCGGTTGTAGTCGCGCTTTTCCACCCCGGTGAAGAGGTTCTTGAACTGCACCATGCCCGAGTTGACGAACATCAGCGTCGGATCGTTGCGCGGCACCAGCGGGCTGGAGGCCACGACCTCATGTCCCTGCTTTTCGAAATAGGTCAGAAAGGTCGAGCGGATGTCGTTCAGGCTTGCCATTGCGGGCCTCTTTGCGGGCGAGTGATCGGCGCAGATGTAGCGGCGCCATCCGCAAGTGTCCACAGTCGCCTGTCGCCGTTGCACCCGACACCAAAAGGGGCGCCCCGAAGAGCGCCCCTGGCCTATCCGTCCTGTCGCCGGATCAGTCCTCGGTCAGTTCCGGATCGCTCTCGGGCATGTCAAAATCCAGACCATGCGCGGCGCGGATCTTGTCCTCGATCTCCAGCGCGACGCGCGGGTTTTCCCGCAGGTAGGTCTTGGCGTTTTCGCGACCCTGCCCGATCCTTTCGTCGCCGTAGCTGAACCACGACCCCGACTTGTCCACGACGCCGGCCTTGACGCCAAGATCCAGCAGTTCGCCCATCTTCGAGATGCCCTCGCCGTACATGATGTCGAATTCGACCTGCTTGAACGGCGGTGCGACCTTGTTCTTGACCACTTTGACGCGGGTCTGGTTGCCCACGACCTCGTCACGATCCTTGATCGAGCCGATACGGCGGATGTCGAGCCGCACGGACGAGTAGAATTTCAGCGCGTTGCCGCCCGTGGTCGTTTCGGGCGAGCCGAACATGACGCCAATCTTCATCCGGATCTGGTTGATGAAGATCACCATGCAGTTGGACCGGCTGATCGAGCCGGTCAGCTTGCGCATCGCCTGGCTCATCAGACGGGCCTGCACACCGACATTCGAGTCGCCCATGTCGCCTTCAAGTTCCGATTTCGGGGTCAGGGCGGCGACCGAGTCGACAACCACCATGCTGACCGCGCCCGAGCGCACCAGCGTATCGGTGATTTCCAGCGCCTGTTCGCCGGTGTCGGGCTGCGAGATCAGCAGCTCGTCCAGGTCGACGCCCAGCTTCTTGGCATATTGCGGGTCCAGAGCGTGTTCGGCGTCGACAAAGGCGCAGACGCCGCCTTTCTTCTGTTCCTCGGCCACGCAGTGCAGCGTCAGCGTCGTCTTGCCCGAACTTTCGGGGCCGTAGATCTCGATGATCCGGCCCTTGGGCAGCCCGCCGATTCCCAAGGCGATATCCAGCCCCAGCGAGCCGGTCGAGGTGGCCTCGATATCCTTGATCGGATTGTCGCCACCCAGTTTCATGATCGAGCCCTTGCCGAACTGTCGTTCGATCTGGGCGAGTGCGCTGTCCAGGGCCTTCTGTTTCTCGGCCTTACGCTTGTTGTCCATGCTCAGAAGATCTGCCGTTGCCATGCGTTTCGATCCTTATTCCATATGCCGGCGAGCGCGGCAATCGCTGCTTTCGTTCACCTCTTGTTCCCAAATCTATGGGATCAAACCGTGAACAATTCAAGTGAATTCTTTCTCTTTCCAGCTTGGCGCGTGAGGGTTAAGGCAAGGTTACCGAAACGGGAACAAATTGAATGCTCGTGTTCTGGAAAGCGCGCCTTGTCATGCTGGCGGTCCCAAAGACCGGCACCTCTGCCTATGCGCGGGCGCTGGCGCCCCTGGCGTCGATGGCGGTCTCGGACCCGCCCGAGTTGAAACATGCGCCGGTCTATCGATACAACCGTTTCTTCCGCCCGATGTTCGAGAAGATCGGTGGCGAGATGGAGCTTCTGGCGGTGATCCGTGAACCGGTGGACTGGCTGGGATCCTGGTACAGGTACCGGCAGCGTGATTTCCTGAACGGCAAGCCGACCTCGACGCGGGGGCTCAGCTTTGACAAGTTCTGCGATGCCTATGCGCGGGGTGATCGCCCCCCTTTCGCCAATGTCGGCAGCCAGGCCAAGTTCGTCGAGCCGCGGCCCAACGGTGTCTCGGTCAACCACCTCTTCCGCTACGAGAACCAGGCCGGGTTGCTGGCCTTCCTAGAAGAGCGGCTGGGGACGAATATCGACCTGCCGCGCGATAACGTCTCGCCCCGGCGCGACCTGTCTCTGTCTCCGGAGATCGACGCCAAGTTGCGGCGCAAGTGTGCCGCGGATTTCGAGACCTGGGAAAGCGCGACCTAGGTCCGCTTCGTCAGTTGAGCTGCTGGTGCACCGTCTCGGTCAGGTCCGACAGCGAGAAGGGCTTGGGCAGGAAGACGGAGTTGGGGATCTCTTCGCTGCCTTCGCCAAAGGCGTCCTCGGCGTAGCCCGAAACAAAGACCACCCGCGTATCCGGACGCCGTTCCCGCGCCTTGCGCACCCAGGTCGGCCCGTCCATCCCCGGCATCACGACGTCGGTGACGAAGATGTCCACGGCCAGTTCGTCGTCATCCAGCGTCTTGAGCGCATCCTCGGCGGTTTCCGCCTCGATCACCGTGTAGCCGCGCAGGCGCAGCGCGCGGGCCGCGAAGGCCCGGACCGGGGCCTCGTCCTCGACCAGAAGAACAACGCCGGACCCTTGCTCGGGCAGCTTCCGCTCGGTCTTCTGCTCGATGGCCACGGCCTCTTGGCGGGGCGCCTCAAAAGCCGGGAACAGCAGGGTGAAACAGGTGCCCTGCCCGACCACGCTGTCGACAAAGATGAAACCGCCGGTCTGCTTGACGATGCCATAGACGGTGGACAGACCAAGCCCCGTCCCCTCGCCAGTGCGCTTGGTGGTGAAGAAGGGCTCAAAGACCTTCTGCAACTTGTCCTGCGGGATGCCCATGCCCTCATCCGTCACCCGGACGGAAACGTAGAGTCCGGGCGCCACCACCGCGCGGTCGCGGGTCATCGATTCCGTCAGTTCGCGGCGCTCCGTCTCGACCACGATCTCGCCCCCCTCGGGCATGGCGTCGCGGGCGTTGACCACCAGGTTCATCATCACCTGTTCCAGCTGTCGGCGGTCGCCGCGCACCGTCGGCAGGACGGGATCGTGTTTCAGCGTCAACCGCACCTTTTCGCCCACCAGCCGGTTCAGCAGATGCGCAAGATCGGAGAGCGTGTCGCGCAGGTCCATGACCTCGGGCTGCATGGTCTGCTTGCGTGAAAAGGCCAGAAGCTGCCCGACAAGCGCCGCCGCCCGGTTGGCGTTCTGGTTGATCTGGACCAGGTCGCCGTAATCCGGATCCCCCTGGTCATGGCGCAGCAACAACAGGTCGCAATGCCCCGAGATCGCCGTCAGAAGGTTGTTGAAGTCATGCGCGACACCGCCCGCAAGCTGGCCGATGGCCTGCATCTTCTGGCTCTGGACGAATTGCGCCTCGAGCGTCTTGAGCTCGGTCGCGTCGTTGAGAACGGCGATCAGCGCCGTCTCGCCATCCTCGATCACGCGGTTCAGCGTGACCTGGACAAAGACCTCACGGTCCGCGCGCGTCAGGCGCAGGAACTCGGACCGGTGCAGGCCACGGCCATCGGCAGCCTCCTGCAGCCAGTCCTTGATCGCACGCCCCAACCCCTCCATGTGCTCGGCGAGGTGACCGGGATCGCCCTGACCGAGGTTTAGCAGGCGACGGGCCTCGGGGTTGGCCCGCAGGACACGCCCGTCCGGCGCGACCTTGAGCAGCGGCACCGGCAGGCCATCGAAACTGCCCATCAGGTCCTGGCGCCCCGAATCCTCGGCGATGGGGGACAGAACCAGTTCCTGCCGCCCGCCGCCGATGTCGGCACTATGGACCAACACGCTTTGCCCGGCATGGGCACCCTTGAGACAATGTACCCCGTCGGGGCGCAATGGCAGGTCTGCAAAGATGTCATCCAGGCGCTTGACCCGCTGGCCGACCAGGTCACGCGCCACCGGGTTCATGTAGAGCACCGCGCCGTTGCGCCCCAGCGAGATTACCGCGAGATCGGCCCGTGTCCGCCCGCCCGCACGTTGCGATTCATTCTCCAGCCGCCACAACATCATGTCGGGCCGGAAGGCGCGGACGTAGATCCTGTACCCTTCGGAATGGCTGGTGACATCCTCGACCGCCGCGCCCTCGGTCAGCGCCTTTTGCTGCAACCGGTAGATGATCCCTTCGGAACTGGCAAAGACGTCGCGCAGCATGGTGGACAGCTGGATGATCCCGTCGCTGGCAAAGCGTTCGCGCGCGGTGCGGTTGCTTGTCAGCACCGCGCCTTCGGCATCGGTGAGGAAACAGAAGGCCGGTTCGGTCTCGATGAAATCCGCAAGCAGGGCCAGCCGCCGTTTTCGCCGCCCGCCGGAAACCCGGTCGACCAGCAGCCAGACCACCGCGAGACACCCAAACGCCCCCGTGGCGGCCAACGCCACAACCTGGACCGAACGCACCGTGGCCACCTGGGAAATCAACAGCGAAAGCGTCGCCAATACAACCAGTGCAGCTGCACCGACGATGGGCGTCATGCCGTTCTGTCGTTTCTGCGCGATGTCAATCGCAGCTTCCACCTTGCCCCCCGGGATCACGATTCGCTTCCTGTCATAATGCCAGCCTAGACCGTTAAGGGGACGTTAACTGTCGTCCAGGCTCGCGTCAAAGTTGTGTCTTTCAGGTTTCGGTCCGCCGAAGAACCGCGGCAAAGAACCCGTCTCCACCCGATTCAGGAAGGAATTGCCGCTGCACCTCGACCGCCCAGCCGGGTCTGCGGTCCAGGAAGGCGCTGACTTGCGCGGCGTTTTCCTCGGCCAGCACCGAACAGGTCGCATAGGCCAGCACACCACCTTCGACGACGAAACCGGCCGCTTGATCAAGGATTTCGGACTGGATCGTGCAGAGGTCCGCAAGCCGCGCCTCCGTCAGGCGCCACTTGCCCTCGGGCGCCCGCCGCCAGGCCCCGCTGCCCGAACAGGGCACGTCACAAAGAACAAGGTCGAAATCCCCCTCAGGCGTGCCGGTGATGCGAACATCCGCGCCGGCCCGGGCCGCCCGCGCCGGCAGATCGACCATGCGTTTCGCTGCCGCATCATGGGCCACGACTGGCCCGCCCTGCATCCGTGCCGCCATCGCCAGCGCCTTGCCGCCGCCCCCAGCGCAATAATCCAGCACCCGCATGCCGGGTTCCAGCGGCAGCAGATCGACCACCGCCTGGCTGGCGGCATCCTGCAGTTCGACAAGGCCGTCGAGATAGGTGCTGCTGCGCATGATCCCGCGGGCGCCCCCCGTCACCCGCAAGGCGGTGGCCGAGAGGTCATGCGGTTCCGCCAGGATCCCATCCTCGGCCAGACGTGCGAGTGCCGCGTCAGGCGTCGCCCGCAACAGATTGACACGGAGAAAAACTTCGGCCCGGGACCGCAGGGCCAGTGCCGTCGCCTCGGCCGCGGACCCGAGACTGTCCCGGAAGCGGGCGGCCAGCCAGTCCGGCAAATCCAGCGCCGCCGCCCCCTCCGGCGCCTGACCGGCGGCCTGTTCATCTGCACCAAGCGGGGCCGGTGCATGGCCCTGCCCCGAAAAGATCGTGTCGGGATCTTCTTCCCTGAGACGGAGCAGCCCCAACAAGCGCGCCCGCCCGGTTTCGCCGCCGCCCAGGGCCGCGGTCGACCGCCAGCAGCGCAGCGCGTCGAAGACAAGGTCACGAACCGCCGCCCGGTCCTTTGACCCGGCATAGCGCGCGGCACGTCCCCAGCTGGTCAAAGCCTGTTCCGCAGCCTGCCCGGCGGCAATCCGGTCCAGCAATTCAATGGCGGCCTGTACTCGCGCGGCGGGGGTCATGGGCTGTTCTCCAACGGGGACAATCGACCCTGCCTAGCCCAGCGACACGGGTTTGACGAGACCCGTTCCCGGCGCGCCTTTCGCGCCGGGCCTCTACCCATTCACGCCTCGAACTCTCCATTGGAGAGTTTGCAGGGCAAAGCCCGGACCGGCGCTCACCCGATCCGGTAGTTCGGGCTTTCGCGGGTGATCTGCACGTCGTGCACGTGGCTTTCCTTCAGCCCCGCCCCGGTGATCTTCACGAAGGTGCAGTTGCGGCGCATCTCTTCGACCGTGGCACAGCCGGTATAGCCCATCGCAGCGCGCAACCCGCCGACCAGCTGGTGCAGCACCACGCCCGCCGGGCCCTTGTAGGGCACCTGCCCCTCGATCCCCTCGGGGACCAGCTTGTCGCTGGCGGCGTCCTTCTGGAAATAGCGGTCAGCAGAGCCGCGCGCCATCGCGCCCAGGCTGCCCATGCCGCGATAGGCCTTGAACGACCGGCCCTGGTAGAGGATCACCTCGCCCGGGCTTTCATCCGTTCCGGCGATCATGGAGCCGACCATCGCGCAGGAGGCGCCCGCCGCGATTGCCTTGGCGAAATCGCCCGAGAACTTGATGCCGCCATCGGCAATCACCGGCACGTCGCCTGCCGCCGCGGCGCATTCCATGATCGCAGTCAGCTGCGGCACGCCAACACCGGCCACCATCCGCGTCGTGCAGATCGAACCCGGCCCGATCCCCACCTTGACCGCATCCGCGCCCGCGTCGATCAGGGCGCGCGCGGCATCCGCCGTCGCGACGTTGCCCGCGATCACCTGCACCTCGTTCGACAGCAGCTTGGCACGCTCGACCGCCTCCAGCACTCCGGCGGAATGGCCATGCGCCGTGTCGACCACGATGATGTCGACCTGCGCATCCACCAGCGCCTGCGAGCGTTCATAGCCAGAATCGCCCACACCGGTCGCCGCCGCCACCCGCAGGCGGCCCAGGCCGTCCTTGCAGGCGGTGGGGTTCAACACCGCCTTTTCCGTGTCCTTCAGGGTCAGAAGCCCGGTCAGCTTGCCGTCCTTGTCGGTCACCAGCAGCTTTTCGATCCGCCGCGCCTTCATCAGGTTGATGGCTTCCTCGCGGTCCGCCGGTTCGGTCAGGATCGCCAGGTTGTCACGGGTCATCATCGCGTGGACCGGCGTGCCGTCATTCTCGGCAAAGCGCATGTCGCGGTTGGTGACGATGCCGACGACGCGATGCGACTCGTCGATCACCGGGAACCCGGTGAAGCCGTAGCGTTCGGTCAGCATCCGCGCGTCGCCCAGGGTCTGGTCCGGGCGCAGGGTGACGGGGTTGTAGACGATGCCGCTCTCGAACCGCTTGACCCGCCGCACTTCGCGCGCCTGCTCCTCGATCCCGAGGTTCTTGTGGATCACCCCGATGCCGCCGGCCTGCGCCATCGTGATCGCCATCCGGCTTTCGGTGACGGTGTCCATCGCGGAACTCAGAAGGGGAATGTTCAACGCAATCGACTTGGTCACTTGCGTCCGTGTGTCTGCCGTCGACGGCAACACGCTCGAGGCCGCGGGAACAAGCAGGACGTCATCGAAGGTCAGGGCCTCGCGAATCTCCATTGGGGCACTCCTTGGGAGGGATCGGTTGGCGCGTCCCTATCGCACGGGCAGCGGGGAAAGGAAAGAGCGCGCGGCACCGCGTCTCACCCCCCTGCCCCATGCGTACCCGGCCACCGGTCTTCCATGATCAAGTCATCCAGATCCAGACGGCGGCGCCAGCCCCGCGCTTGCAGTTCCGGCTGGGCAAAGGATTCTTCGATATGACCGACGCAAAGATAGGCGACAACCTCGACATGGTCGGGCAAGTTCAACAACGCCCGCAGGTCCTCTTGTCGAAAGATGCTGACCCAGCCGACGCCCAGTCCCTCGGCCCGCGCCGCCAGCCAGAGGTTCTGCACCGCGCAAACCGTGGAATACAGGTCCATGTCGCGGTTGTGCGTGCGCCCCAGCACCACCTTGCCCCCGCGTGTCCGGTCACAGGTCACGGCGATGTTCAGCGGCGCCTTCAGGATGCCTTCGAGTTTCAGCGCGGCATATTGGCTTCGCTTCTCGCCATCGAACATGGCCTCGGCCTCGGCATTGGCCTGTTCAAAGGCGGCGTGAACCGCGCGCCGACGGGCCGGATCGCGGATCAGGAGAAAGTTCCAGGGCTGCATGAAGCCAACCGAAGGTGCCGCGTGGGCGGCCTCCAGCACGCGGCGCAGCATCGCGGGGCAGATCGGATCGGGCAGGAATTCGTTGCGCACATCCCGGCGCGCGTTGATGACGTCATAAAGCGCCTGGCGCTCGCAGGCGGCAAACTTGCGCGCTTTTTCGGGCGCAACTGGGGAATCGGGCATTCTTCGGCTCCGCAAAATGACAATGACCGGACGCTGTCCAAGGCGCCGGTCGATGTCGTCAGGCCGGTCTTCTGGCTTGGGGTATGCCGGGGCGGACGCCTTCCCGGGGTTGTCCCCAGTGGCATCTGTCCGCTCCATCCCCCTTACAGCGGCGGGCCCGCGCCGGTCTTGCACCGGCTTCCCGATTCTCCCCTCACGGGGCACCTGACGGTCGCAGAATGCGACAGGCGGGCCGGCGGGGCAATCGCCGATCCTGTCCCCGGAACGCGAAACAGGCGCCCAAAGGGGCGCCTGCAACGATCCATGACGGTCAAGACCCGGTCACTCTGACGCCGCGTCGGCCTTTTTCTTTTCCGCCTTCTCGACCGCCTCGCCAATGGCCTGCACCGACCAGGCGAAATCCACGTCCAGCGCCGTGTCGAACACCCAGTAATCGCGCGGGACGTAGAAATTCGCGGCATAGCCCGTGCCACGTCCACCCCAGGCCGCAAGGCCGTGGCAGGTCATGCAGTTGGTCTGGATCCCCATATCGGTCGTCGTCGTGGTCCAGCCACCCGCGCCGTCCGGGATCTGCACCGTCTCGGTGATCCCGATGACCGGCGTGCCGAAACCGGCCTCCAGGTAGGGATTGAAGGCCGTCACCAGCGCGCCGACGTTCTTGCCGCCGACTAGCGGCTGGGCCGGCACCAGCATCGAATAGGCCGGCGCCATCGCGTAATGCGCCGCCTGTGTGGTCAACGTATCGGGCCGGGCCGATGCCACCGCTGCGCTGGAGGGCGTGTTGGGCCGGGCGGCGTCCGCCTCCCACCAGAAGGTCTGCCAGGTCCACTGCGTCGTCTCGCGAGAGGTGACATGCATGGCCACCAGCAGAGCGATAGAGGTCTCTCCGTCGGTCAGGTCGCTGCTGTCCCCCGTCGACTTGTTGACGAAGGCTGCATCCTCTTTTTTCAGGTCCACGGCGATAAAATCATCGACGGAATAGATGTTCCCTTCGGATGGGCTCTTGCAGTTCACGTCGACCCCGGTCGAAGTCGTCGGCCCCTCGAGGTCGAGATCGACATAGACGCATTGCTGCCAGAGCGTCTCTGGATAGCCGCCCTGCTTCATGTCAGGTGTCCAGTTGGCCAGGTCCGGCTCTCCGGGCCAGGCGGTAAAGGCGTACAGCCTGCGGGTCTGGCCATCCGCGCCGGTCCACTCGGTGATGCGATCATCGGTGATCAGCTTGTAGACCGGCTTGACGTTCACCGCCGCATCGGGAAAGCGCACCTTGTCTCCCTGTTCCAGCAGCCGGTCCAGCACCTCGGGCTTGCCCGTGCCGGTGTCCAGCAGGTATTGCGCCGAGGGCGGGCTGTAGGCCACGTTTTCCAACACGTCTGTATTAACGATGATCCCCGCGGCATTTTTCACCGGCTCGGTCCCGTCCTTCTTTTCCTGCGCGGCGTTGGCCAGGAAACCGTCCACCAGCCCGTGCTTGAACATCTGGTTCGATTCGCCCAGCCGGAACTGATCTACGGGTGACTCGCCGGTGAAGACGTCGATCACATCCGCCTTGGTCAGCCATGTTTGATAGGTCAGCCGGGCATAGGCGCCCTCCCCCTCGACTGGTTTCGTCAGTCCGGCCCAGATCCCCCAGGCGTGGGCATGGATCGCGTCACTGTTTTGCGGCTCCGCCCGGATCCAGGCGTCGATCTCGGCCTCGGGCGTCGGGAAGCGGACACCCGGCGCGGGTTCCGCAGGCATGTCGACGCCATAGTCCTGCGCCAGGGCCGTCAGCGGCAGCCCTGCCAGCGCCAGGGCCAACAACGGCCGACTCTTGTTCAACGAGTTCATTTCAGTCCCTCCAGTGCAATCAAAGATTGTATCCACATTACGCAGGGTAAGGCATTGCAACGTGTACTCAAGAGGAACTTTTCAACCTTAACGATTATTCAACCCTCGACGCGCATTGCCCCTTGTTGCGCGCGCCCCTCCGACTAGGCTGGCGCCAATCAAGGAGAACCTCATGAGTCACGGTTACGAATCCGGTCGGCTGAACCTTCCGTTCACCGGCATCTGCACCTTTGCCAGGGCCCCCTACCAGCCCGACTGGTCCAGCCTGCAGGCCGATGCGGCAATCCTTGGCGCCCCTTTCGACGCGGGCACACAATGGCGCGCAGGGGCACGGTTCGGCCCGCGCGGCGTGCGAGAAGCCTCGACCCTGTTCAGCTTTGGCCACGCGGGCGCCTATGACCACGAGGACGACGTGACCTACCTGGACGGTGTGCGGCTGGTCGACATGGGCGATGCCGACATCGTCCACACCGACACCGTGACCAGCCACGCCAATATCCGCCGCGGCGTCGAGGCCGCCCTGGCGGCGGGCGCCCTGCCCGTCACCATCGGCGGCGACCATTCGATCAATATCCCCTGCATCGAGGCCTACGAGGGACGCGCGCCCTTCCATGTCCTGCAGATCGACGCGCACCTGGATTTCGTCGATGAACGGCATGGCGTCACGCGGGGGCACGGCAATCCGATGCGGCGCGCGGCGGAAAAACCCTGGGTCACCGGGCTGACCCAGCTGGGTATCCGCAACGTCTCGTCCACTGCGCGCGAGGGCTACGAGGACGCCCGCGCCCGGGGCTCCGACATCCTGTCGGTCCGGCAAGCGCGCAAGCTGGGTCCCGAAGCCACTGCCGCCCGCCTGCCCGAAGGTGTGCCGATCTACATCACCATCGACATCGACGCCTTCTGCCCCTCGATCGCTCCGGGGACCGGCACGCCCAGCCACGGCGGCTTTCTCTACTACGAGGTGCTGGAGATCCTGCAAAACGCAGTGAAGTCCCACCCGGTCGTCGGCATCGACTTGGTCGAGGTCGCCCCGGACTACGATCCGACCGGCAGCACCTCGATCCTGGCCGCGCAGTTGCTGATGAACCTGCTGGGCTTCGTCTTTCACGCCGGGCTGCCACGACCCTAGGCTGAAATCCGCATCAAATCCGCCGCGCCCCCGCAAAGGATCGCGCAGCCCCGATCACAGGCCTTGCCGTCAACGCCTTGTCGCGCTTGTGTGGTGCAGAGCACCCGACCCAGAACAGGACCCGCCCATGACCGCCCCTCTTGCCGGATACGTCATTCTTGACCTGACACATGTCCTTGCCGGCCCTTTCTGCACGATGACCCTGGCGGACATGGGGGCACAGGTGATCAAGGTCGAAACCCCGAAAGGCGGTGACGACACCCGTGCCTTTCCACCGTTCAAGGATGGGAAATCCGCCTATTTCGCCGCCATCAACCACGGCAAGAAAAGCATCGCACTCAACCTCAAGGCCGACGAGGACAGGCTGATCTTCGAACGCCTGCTGGCCCGGGCCGACGTCATCGTCGAGAATTTCCGCCCCGGGGTTATGGAACGTCTGGGCTATGGCTGGGAAGACCTGCACGCTGCCTTTCCCCGGCTGGTCTATGGCGCTGTCTCGGGTTTCGGGCATACCGGCCCGGACGCACGGCGCCCGGCCTATGACATGGTGGTGCAGGCGCGCGGCGGCGTGATGTCGATCACCGGCGAAAAGGACCGCGACCCGGTGCGCGTGGGCGCCTCGATCGGGGACATCGTGGCGGGCATGTTCCTGTCACAGGGCATCCTTGCCGCGCTGCTGGACCGTGACCGGTCCGGCCTGGGGCGCAAGATCGACGTGGCCATGCTGGACAGCCAGCTGGCCATCCTGGAACACGCGGTGGCGCTGACCACGGTGACCGGCAAGGCGCCGGGACCCTCCGGCGCGCGGCATCCCTCGATCACGCCCTTCGAGACCTTCCATGCCTCCGACGGGCTGTTCGTGATCGCCGCCGGCAATGACCGCCTGTTCGAGAAACTCTGTATCGCGCTGGATCTGCCGATCTCGGACGATCCGCGCTTTGCCACCAACCCCGCGCGCTGCGACAACGCCCGCCTGCTGAAGCGCCTGATCGAGGCGGTGACGCTGGAAAACACCCGCGCCTACTGGATCTCTCGGCTGACCGCGGCAGGCATCCCCACGGGGCCGATCCAGGACGTCGGACAGGTGTTGAAGGACCCGCAGATCCTGGCCCGGAACATGGTGGTGGACGTGCTCGACAAGAATGGGCGTCAGGCCTACAAGGCCGCCGGAAACCCGATCAAGATGACCGACGCGCCGGACCCCAAGTCGCGCGCCCCCGCGCCCGATCTCGACGGCAACCGGGGCGAAATCCTGCGCTGGCTGGAACAGGGCTGACCCCCGACCCGCCGACATGTGCCGCACCGGGCCGCTGCCCGGCGCGCCGTGCCGTTTTCCGCACTGATCCTGACGCCTTGCGTCTTTCCCTCGCCGGTGCAGCCGCTATGGTCCGCCCAACCCGGAGGTTCGCTTCATGACCAAAGATCCGCTTGTCGTCTTCACCCCGTCCGGAAAGCGCGGCCGCTTTCCCGTCGGCACCCCCGTCCTGACCGCCGCCCGCCAGCTGGGCGTCGATCTCGATTCCGTCTGCGGCGGGCGCGGCATCTGTTCGAAATGCCAGATCACGCCGTCCTACGGCGATTTCCCGAAACACGGCGTGCATGTCGCCCAGGATGCCCTGTCCGAGTGGAACAAGGTCGAGGAACGCTATGACCAGAAACGCGGGCTGAAACCCGGGCGCCGTCTTGGCTGCCAGGCCACGGTACAGCGCGACGTGGTGATCGACGTGCCCGCCGAAAGCCAGGTGCACCGCCAGGTGGTGCGCAAGGCCGCCACCGCCCGCGTGATCGAGATGGACCCGGCCACGCGGATCTTCTACGTCGAGGTCGAAGAACCCGACATGCACGAACCCACGGGCGACCTCGAACGCCTTGCCCGAGCGCTCAAGGCGCAATGGGACATCCCCGAGATCACGGCGGAATTCTCTCTTCTGGGCCAGTTGCAGCCGATCCTGCGCAAGGGCGACTGGAAGATCACCGTGGCCCTGTACAAGTCCTCGGTCGAGGCCACGCCGCGCCTGATCGCCGCCTGGCCCGGCCTGCACGAGGCCGGGATCTACGGCCTGGCCATCGACCTCGGCTCCACCACCATCGCGGCGCATCTGACCAACCTCGACACCGGCGAGGTCGTCGCCTCCTCCGGCATCATGAACCCGCAGATCCGCTTTGGCGAAGACCTGATGAGCCGGGTGTCCTACGCGATGATGAACCCCGGCGGCGACGTCGAGATGACCCGCGCCGTGCGCGAGGCCATCGACACGCTGGCGGTGGAGATCGCCAAGGAGGCCGGGATTGCGCCCTCGCTGATCCTGGAGACCGTGTTCGTCTGCAACCCGGTGATGCATCACCTGCTGCTGGGGATCGACCCTGTCGAACTGGGACAGGCGCCCTTTGCGCTCGCCACATCCAATTCCCTAACCCTGACGGCGCGCGACCTGGACCTGACCTCGCTGCCCGCCTCGGCGCAGGTCTACGTCCTTCCCTGCATCGCGGGCCATGTCGGCGCCGATGCCGCCGCCGTCGCCCTGTCAGAGGAACCGGGCAAATCCGAAGACCTGGTCCTGGTCGTGGACGTCGGCACCAACGCCGAGATCCTGCTTGGCGACAAGACCCGCGTGCTGGCCTGTTCCTCGCCCACTGGCCCCGCCTTCGAGGGCGCGCAGATCAGTTCCGGGCAGCGTGCAGCCCCCGGTGCAATCGAGGCCATCCGCATCGACCCCGAAACCAAGGAGCCCCGTTTCCGCGTCATCGGCTGTGACAAGTGGTCGAACGAAGAGGGCTTCTGGGAGGAAACCGCCGCGACCGGCATCACCGGCATCTGCGGGTCCGGCATCATCGAGGCGGTGGCGGAACTGCGCACCGCCGGCTTGCTGGACCCCTCGGGCCTGATCGGCGGCCCGGCCCAGACTGGAACCGACCGCTGTTTCCCCGAGGGCCGAACCCACAGCTACCTGATCCACGACGCCACCGCCGAGGGCGGGCCGCGCATCGCCGTCACCCAGGGCGACATCCGCGCCATCCAGCTGGCCAAATCCGCGCTTTATGCCGGCGCGCGCCTGTTGATGGACACGCGCGGCGTCGACAAGGTGGACCGCGTGGTGCTGGCGGGGGCCTTTGGTGCGCATATCTCGCCGCAACACGCGATGGTGCTGGGCATGATCCCGGATGTGCCGCTGGACAAGGTGACCAGCGCGGGCAATGCCGCCGGGACCGGCGCGCGCATCGCGCTGTGCAACCTAGCCGCCCGGCGCGAGATCGAGCGCGTGGTGCGCGAGATCACCAAGGTGGAAACCGCGATCGAGCCCAAGTTCCAGGAGCATTTCGTCAACGCCAATGCGATCCCGCACGCGACCGACGCCTTTCCGGAACTGCACAAGATCGTCACCCTGCCGCAGGTCAGTTTCAACACCGGCGGCGAGGACGGCGGCGGACGCCGCAGGCGGCGGCGCGGATAGGCACGACGGAGCGGAGCCTGCCCTGGCCCACACCGCGCGCGGCTTCCCCCTATGGGCATTCTTGGGCCAGGGAAACACGGAACGCCACGCTTCGTGCTTCTTCTTGGTCCAAATACCCTGGGGGTGAATGCGCCTTGGCGCAGAGGGGGCAAAGCCCCCTTATAACAGGCCGCGCCCCGCGAGGTTGCGCATCAGAGCCGAGGTGCCAAAGGTCCAGGGCGCGCATTCGGTGGAGAGCCGCACGGTGTTCTGCAGGCTACCCAGCTGCGGCTCGGAAATCTCGACCACGTCGCCCAGCTTGTGCGTAAACCCTTCGCCGGGAATGTCGCGATCCTCGGTCGGGGCAAAGAGCGTGCCCAGCATCAGGAAAAACCCGTCCGGATACTGGTGATGGGCGCCGCAAGTCTGCGCCACCAGGTCCTCGGGATCGCGGCTGATCTCGGACATGCTGCTGCGTCCGTTCAGGACAAACCCGTCGGTGCCGGTCACGGTCAGCGTCAGTTCCGCCCGGCGCACGTCCTCCAGCCCATAGCTGTCATCAAACAGCCGCAGCATCGGCCCAACGGCGCAGGAGGCGTTGTTGTCCTTGGCCTTGCCCAACAGCAGCGCGGACCGCCCCTCGACGTCCCGCAGGTTCACGTCATTGCCCAGCGTCGCGCCCCGGATACGGCCCTGCCCGTCGCAGGCCAGCACGATCTCCGGTTCCGGGTTGTTCCATGTCGATACGGGATGCAGCCCGACACTGGCGCCAAAGCCCACGGCGGACATGGGCTGGGCCTTGGAAAAGACCTCGGCATAGGGGCCGATCCCCACCTCCAGGTATTGCGACCAGACGCCATCTGCGATCAGCACCTCCTTGAGCTGCCCGGCCTTGTCCGATCCCGGTTCCACCGCGCGCAGGCTTTCGCCGAGGATGGCGGTACAGCGTTCGCGGATCGCCAGCGCCCGGGCCGGATCGCCCTTGGCCTGTTCCTCGATCACCCGTTCCAGCATCGACGAGACAAAGGTGACGCCGCAGGCCTTGACCGGTTGCAGATCACAGGGCGCCTGCAAGTATGGCCCCTGCGGATCTTCGGTGGATGCCTCCGCCAGCGCCTCGAGTGTGCCAAGGCTGTCGCCGGGCGCGTTCTGCGCAAAGCTCACCGGGTCGTCCAGGTCCAGCAGCGCCTGCATCGTGGGCACCTCGCGGCAGGTGATGTCCACCGCCTCGGCGCCGCGCCGCGCGATCAGCGCGGGGCCGTTGCGATCCGGCCGCCAGGCGCGGCCGACAAAGGTGCCTGTCTGGGGCAATGCAAGTGTCATGGTTCGGTCCTCCCGGGATCTTTGTTCTTGCCGAAGGGTCTAGAGGAAATACCGCCCGCACGGAACCATCCCGAGTGTGATCGGTTTGATCTTGAACCGCCTCGGGTCCTGCGGTATCCAATCCGTCGCTGCGGGTGTAGTTCAATGGTAGAACGGCAGCTTCCCAAGCTGCATACGAGGGTTCGATTCCCTTCACCCGCTCCAATCCTCCTCATCGTGTACCTTTCACAGGGCCGGCGCCAGCCGCGCCTGCAATCGGGCCACGTCAGCCCTGAGGTCGCCAGAGATCGCGCCCTCGCGCGGGCTGTCCAAAAGCGTCGTGAACAGCGCCTCCTCCGGCTGCCCCTTGCGGTGCCAGACAAGCGCCCGCAGCACGGCCTCGGCCTCTTGCGGCAGGCGCTCCGGGACCTGCTTTCCGGCAATCTCGCCCCAGACCGCCGTCCAGCAACGCGCCACCGTCCAGGGATTGTAGCCGCCCCCGCCCGAGACGATCATCCGCGGCGCCAGCGGGCGCAGCGCCCGGACCGTCGTAACATGACTGCGATTGGACAGGCTCAGCCGGGCCAATGGGTCCTCGGCCAGAGCATCCGCCCCGCATTGCAGAAAGATCGCCTCGGGCCGGAATGTCTCGACCGCCGGCAGGATCATCTCCTCCAGCACCATCTTGAATTCCGTGTCGTTGAACCCGCGCGCCACCGGCAGGTTGAAGGCAGAACCGCCCGCCCTGTCCTCCAGCGCGCCGGTAAAGGGCCAGCGCCGCGCCTCGTGGATCGAGATCATGCGCACCCGCTGGCTGCCCTCAAAGGCCAGTTCGACCCCATCGCAATGATGCGCGTCGATGTCGACATAGGCCACCCGCTGCAGACCCATGTCCAGCAAGCGGCGGATGGTCAGAACAGGCTCGTTCAGGAAACAGAAACCCGCCGCGGCATCGGGCAACCCGTGATGCTGTCCCCCGCCGGGGTTGTGCACGATCCCGCCATCACGGACCAGTTCCGCCGCCAGCAGCCCGCCGCCCACCGCCGTCGCGGGCCTGCGGTACATCTCGGGGAACACCGGGTTCGACAGGGTGCCCAGCCCATGACGTGCCCGCACCTCGTCACTGACCTGCTGCGCGGCCTCGGCGGCCTGCAACGCATTGATATAGGCGGGGGTGTGAAACCCTGTCAGCGCCACCGGCTTGGCGCGGGGCGAGGGGCGATAACGATTGTCTGGCACCCAGCCAAGCGCCCGCGCCAGATCGGTCACTGCCGGCACCCGCTGGATCGACAGCGGATGACGTGGGCCATAGACCGAGCCGCGGTAGATGCGCGAGCCTATGAAGACGGGGCTGGACATGTGGGCAGAGTTAGAGCCTTCTGTCGCCAAAGGAAATCCGGTCCGCATTGAACCTTTCCCGGGACCAGCCTATTCAAACCGACATGTCACAAGTGCCTTCTTTCCGCCTGGTCTGGCAGACAGCCCTCATGTTGTGTTTCGGCGCGCTTGGCGGGGGCCTTGCCAGCCTGGTGCACCTTCCCATGCCCTGGATGCTGGGCGGGCTGTTTGCCTCGGCCCTGGTCATCCTGCTCTGGGCGCCGCCCATCCTCGCAGACTACAGTTTCCCGATGCCCTTCCGGACCGGGTTCGTTGCCCTGATCGGGGTGATGATCGGCACCCAGGTCACGGCGGAACTGGTGGCCCTGGCGGGCAAACTGCCCTGGACGATGGCCGGGCTGGTCCTTTTCGTGGTGCTGGCCCATTTCGGAAACATGGCGATCTTTCGCTACCTTGGCGGATATGACCGCGCCACGGCCTTCTACTCGGGCACGCCGGGCGGGTTGATGGAAAGCATCGTCATGGGTGAAGGCGCGGGCGCGGACATCCGCATCCTGACCGCCCAGCAATTCCTGCGCATCATCGTGGTGATCACGCTCCTGCCGTTGGGGCTCTCGCTCTGGATGGGGGCGCCGGTGGGCAGCGCGGCGGGGCTGCAATCCGCGATGGGGCAATCCCGGGTGACGCCGCTGGCACTGCTGACAATCGCGCTGGCGGCGGGGCTGGGGTTGTACCTTGCCCGCCTCATCCGCCTGCCCGCCGCCCAGTTGAGCGGTCCGATGATCCTCGCGGCCCTGGCCACGGTGACCGGGGTGCTGGACCTGCACCTGCCGATCTGGCTGATCGCCAGCGCGCAACTGGTGATCGGCGTCAGCCTGGGGATGCGGTTCAAGGGCGTGAACATGGCGCTCCTGCGCCGCTGCGCCTGGCTGGCACTGGTCTCGGTGGCCTACATGCTGGTGCTGGGGGGAGTCCTGTCCGCCCTGCTCTGGCAGATCACCGGCATCGAATGGCTGCACCTCTTGATCAGTTTCTCCCCCGGCGGCGTGGCGGAAATGTCCATCGTCGCGCTCAGCCTTGCCGCCAACCCGGCGCTGGTCAGCCTGCATCACGTCGCCCGCATCCTGATGACCGTGGTGGAACTGAGCGTGGCCGCCCGCCTGCTCGGTATGCGCTGAGCGCCGTCAGGCCTCCTCGGCCTTTTCCATCAGGTCAAGCCATTCCTCCTCGGCCGCGCTCAGCGCCTCCTGACGCTCCACCAGCGCATCGGTGGCCTTCTGGAACTTGAGTGGTTCCTTGGTGAACAGATCGGGCTGGGCCAGGAATTCCTCCAGCTTGGCGATCTCTGCGCCCAGACGGTCGATCTCCCCCGGAAGGGCTTCCAACCGGTGCTTCTCGGTAAAGCTGAGCACCGGCTTTGCCGGCGTCGCCGCAGCAGGCTTCGGCGCAGTCCCGGCCTTGGCCGCAGGCTTTGCCTTTTTCGCAGGCCCGGCCTGTTCGCGCTTCTGGGACTGGTAATCCGACCACCCCCCGGCATAGACGGTGGCGCGCCCGCCCCCTTCCATCGCGACGGTCGTGGTGGCGACCCGGTCCAGGAAATCCCGGTCGTGGCTGATCAGCATCACGGTGCCGTCGTAATCGTCCAGCAGTTCCTGCAACAGGTCCAGTGTCTCGACATCCAGATCGTTGGTCGGCTCGTCCAGCACCAGCAGGTTCGATTCCCGCGCCAGCAGTTTCGCCAGCAAGAGCCGCGCCTTCTCGCCCCCGGAAAGCGACCGCACCGGCGCCCGCACCTGCCGTTCGTCAAAGAGAAATTCCTTGAGATAGCCGACGACGTGTTTCGGCTGTCCCCGCACCATGACCTGGTCGGACTGGCCGGACACCCGCATGTCGCGGTCATTGGTCAGGCTGTCCCAGAGCGAGGCCTCGGGGTCCAGCTGCGCCCGGCTCTGGTCAAAGATCGCCGGGACAAGGTTGGTGCCCAGCTTCACGCTGCCCGCGTCGGGGGGGATCTCACCGGTCAGGATCTTGATCAGCGTCGTCTTGCCCACGCCGTTCGGTCCGACAAAGGCGACCCGGTCGCCGCGCTGCACCGTCAGGTCGAAATTGCGCACGATCTGCTTGTCGTCGAAAGCATGGGAGATCCCCTGCGCCTCGATGACCTTCTTGCCGGATTTCGGACCAGAGGCCATCTCCATCGCCGCCGCGCCCTGCCGGCGGATCTGCGAGGCGCGTTCCTTGCGCATGTCCTGCAGCGCCCGCAACCGGCCCTGGTTGCGCTTGCGGCGGGCACTGATGCCCTCGACGGCCCAGCGGGCCTCGGCCTTGATCTTGCGGTCCAGCTTGTGGCGCTGCTGGTCCTCTTCTTCCCAGGCCTTGTCGCGCCAGGCCTCGAAGGCCTCGAAACCGCGTTCCTGCCGCGCCACCTGCCCCCGGTCGATCCAAAGCGTCGCGCGGGTCAATTCGCTCAGGAACCGACGGTCGTGCGAGATCAGGACAAAACCCTTGCGCGTCGTCTTCAACTCATCCTCGAGCCAGGAAATCGCCTCGATGTCCAGGTGGTTGGTCGGCTCGTCCAAGAGCATCAGGTCCGGCGCCTCGGCCATCAGCTTGGCCAGCGCGGCGCGGCGCCGCTCGCCGCCAGAGGCCGTCTCAACCGGACGGTCGGGATCGAATTTCAGGCCCTCGGACGCGCGTTCAACCCGGTACATCTCGGAAGCCGCCAGTTGCGAGGCGGCGAACTCGCCCAGCGTGGCATAGCCCGCCAGGTCCGGGTCCTGCTCCATGTAGCCCACGGAAATCCCTGCCGGCACCACGCGGTCCCCCCGATCCGGTTCCACAAGCCCGGCCATGACCTTCATCAGCGTCGACTTGCCAGAGCCGTTGCGCCCGACAAGCGCCACGCGATCGCCCTGGTGGACGGTCAGCGACAGGTCGTCAAAGACGGGATCGCCGCCAAAGGTGAGAGAGACAGAGGTGAGCTGAAGCAAGGGAGGAGGAGCCATGCGCGCAGCGCTAATCCCGCCCACGCCATTCGTCAATGGGCTCCGGCCCCGCGACGGTCTTTCCCCCGCTCAGGGCTTCTTCTTGGCACAAATACTCCCGGGGGTGCGGGGGCAGCGCCCCCGGCCCGAGGTGTCCGGCCGAAGGCCGGCGCCGATACACCCTGCGCGCCGCAAGGCGCACCTTTGGTTCACGCCCCTGTCAGGCGCGCCCCAGCACCAGCACCGCGTTCAGCCCGCCAAAGGCAAAGGCATTCGACAGCACCACGTCCACCTCGGCCTCGCGCGCCACGTTCGGCACCACGTCCAGCGCACATTCCGGGTCAGCCTCCTCGTAGCCGATGGTCGGCGCGATCACCCCGTCCTTCAGCGCCATGAGGCAGGCCAGCAGTTCGACCGCCCCGGTGCCGCCGATCAGGTGGCCGTGCATCGACTTGGTGGAAGAGATCATGAGGTTGTCCGCATGGGTGCCAAAGACATCGGCCACTGCGGCGCATTCGGTCTTGTCGTTGGCCGCTGTCCCGGTGCCATGCGCGTTGATGTAGCTGACCCGTTCCCTGCTGACCCGCGCATCGCGCAGCGCGCCTGAAATCGCCCGCGCCGCGCCATGCTTCGATGGCATGACGATATCCGCCGCATCCGAGGTCATGGCAAAGCCCAGCACCTCGCCCAGGATCTCGGCGCCGCGGGCCTTCGCGTGTTCGTATTCCTCGAAGACGAACACGCCGGCGCCCTCGCCCTGCACCATGCCGTTACGGGTGGCGCTGAAGGGGCGGCAGGCGTCCTTGGACATGACGCGCAGACCTTCCCAGGCCTTCACCCCGCCGAAACACAACATCGACTCGGACCCGCCGGTGATCATCGCCGTGCACATGCCCGTGCGGATCATCTGGAACGCCTGTCCCATCGCGTGGTTGGAACTGGCGCAGGCGGTGGCGACGGTGAAACTCGGGCCCTTGACGTTGAACTCCATGCTGACGTGGCTGGTGGCCGCGTTGTTCATCAGCTTAGGCACGACGAAGGGGTGAACCCGGTTCTTTCCCTCTTCGTAAACCGCGCGGTAATTGTCATCCTGCGTGCTCAGCCCGCCGCCGGAGGTGCCCAGCACCACGCCGGAGGTGTTGGCCAGGTCGCCCACGAATTCCAGCCCTGCCTGCGCCACCGCCTGGCGGGCAGCTAACAGGGTAAATTGGGTGAAACGGTCATAGAGCGCCAGCTGCTGGCGGTTGAACACGGTCTCGGGCTCGAACCCCTTGACCTGTCCGCCAATGCGGATGGCCAGGCGCTCCACGTCGCGGAACTCCAGCTCGCCGATGCCACAGCGCCCCTCGCGCATCGCCTCCAGCGTCGCGGGGACATCCTGGCCCAGGGCGTTGATCGTTCCCGCCCCGGTGATGACGACACGCTTCACGACTTCTGCTCGGCGATCAGTTTCTCGATCCCCTCGACGATCTTCGCCACCGAGGAGATGTCGAAATCCGATTCCGAAGGGTCGTTGGCATTGAAGGGTACCGAAATGTCGAACTGCTCCTCGATCGCGAAGATCGATTCCACCAGCCCGAGAGAGTCGATCCCCAGTTCTTCGGGCGTGCTTTCCATCGCAACGTCCGAGACATCGAGCATCGCCTGCTCCGCGATGATCTGAATGACCTGTTCCTTGACGTCCATGACCTCAGCCCCGCGCTTGTCCAGAATTGCCGGACACTTAGTCATTTCCCATCAGCTTTGAAACTGCTTTCTTGAGCTCTGCGACGTCTCGGAACAGACGCGGCAGGCGGCGCAGGCCCTTGTAGGCCTCGACATGGGTGTCCATTTTCATCGCCGGATAGCCCAACATGACGCGCCCGGCCGGTACATTCGACAGGACCACCGTGGCGCCCCCCAGGATCGCGCGATCCCCGATGCGCAGGTTGTCCGAGACACCGACCTTGCCGCCCAGCACCACGTTGTCTCCCACCACGGTCGACCCGGCGATGCCGACATTCGCGCAAAGCAGGCAGTCGCGTCCGATCACGACGTTGTGGCCAATCTGCACGAGGTTGTCGATCTTGGTGCCGTTGCCGACGCGAGTGTCGCGGATCGTGCCCTTGTCGATGGTCGACCCGGCGCCGACCTCGACATCGTCGCCGATTGTCACCGCACCCACGCTGGCGATCCGTGCCCAGGACTGGGCACTATCCGTGCCTTCGCCGCCCAGCGAGGCGCGCGCCTTTTCGACGCCCGAGCGTTCCGGAGTGACAAAGGAGAACCCGTCGCCCCCGATAATCGCGCCAGGCTGGGCGATGAAACGGTCGCCGATGACCACCTCCGACATGATCCGGCCCCCGACATGCAGCAGCGCCCCCGCGCCGATGCGCGCGTTGCGCCCGACATAACACTGTGGACCGACCACCGACCCGGCGCCGATCCGGGCGCCGGCCTCGATCACCGCAAATGGCCCCACCGACACGCCCTCACCCAGCTCGGCGGTCGGGTCGATCACCGATTGCGGATGGAGGCCCGGCGCGTAACCCGGCCCCCGGTCCATCATGCCGGTCAGCCCCGACATGGCAAAACGCGGGCGATCCGACAGCAGCGCCGCGTGCAGCCCCAGCGCCTGCCAGTCCGTGCCCGCCGCCAGCAGCGCGGCGCGGGCCTGCCCCCGGCCGAGGGCCTCGACGAACTCGGGCCTGGCCGCCATCGCCAGTTGCTCCGGCCCCGCGTCCGCAGGCTCCGCCAGCCCGGAGACGGTCAGAGACAAATCGCCCTCGGCAGTCATGCCGAGGGCGATTGCGAGGTCTTCGATGGTGAAAGGCATAGTGTCTCCGGACGTTGCAGGGCGCGGTCCGGGAGAGATTTAGCTGCGACCCGCGCGCAGGGCCACCCCTTCGTTGGTCAGCGCCCGCCAAAGCATCGCGTCACGCCCGTAGACGTCGTTGCGATAGTTCATCTGGCCCTTCGCCTTGGTAAAGGCGGTGCGGTAAATCAGGTGCACCGGGATCGGCGTTTCCAGCGGAATGCGCGTGTTTTCACCCGAGGCATGGATCCGCTTGAAATAGGACACGGGATCGTCGACCTGGCGGCTCAGGATCTCGTAGGCGAACTCATGCGGGTCATCCAGGCGGATGCAGCCGTGGCTGAAGGTACGGACCTCGCGTCTGAACAGGTGCTGCGACGGGGTGTCGTGCAGGTAGATGTTGTACTTGTTCGGGAACAGGAACTTGACCGACCCCAGCGCATTGCTCGGCCCAGGGGGCTGGCGCATGGTGAAGGGGAAGTTGCCCGAATTCGCATAGGCCGAGGCGGTTTCCCGGCTGACCTGGCGCCCGCGATAGTCGACGATCTCCAGGTGGCCTGCCGCATAGGGATTGGCCCGGATCGCCGGCAGGTATTCGCCGCGAATGATCGATTGGGGAATGAACCAATAGGGGTTGATAACCAGCAGTTCCATCACGTCCGAGAACTCGGGCGTCCGGCGGTCATGCCCCTGCGCACCAATGACCGAGCGCGTTTCAAAGGTCAGCTTGTCGTCGTCGATGATCTGAGCGTGGAAGTCCGTCAGGTTGACGAGGATATGACGCTTGCCACGTCCCTCGGGCAGGTTCAGCCAGCGTTCACGCTCCATCGAGACCATGATCGACTGAAGCCGTTCCTCGGGCGAGACGTTGATGGCGCGCATGGTGCTGCCGCCGGCGATGCCGTCGACCTCGATGGCGTGATCCTCCTGGAACTCGCGGACAGCGGCTTCCATCTCGGCGTCATAGGTCATGCTGAGCGAGGGCGACAGATAGCCCATCGCAGTCAGACGATTGCGCAGCGCAACCACTGCGTTTCCGCTGTTGCCGGGGCGCAGGCTGCCGGCGGGAACGGTCTGACCCCAGCCGCCGTTGCGGATCTTGTGTTCCAGCCGCAGCTTGGCCCGCATCAGGCGCGTATATTCGGGGCTGTTGGGCACCAGGCTCAGGAAGACGGCGGTCGGATCTTCCCGGGTCAGCCGGGTCAGCAGCATTTCCGGATCGCGGCGCGGCGCTTCGCGCTTGATCCCATCAACGACATTGCCCGGTTCCAGGATGCCGGACTGAAGGTCGTTGGCGAATTGGATGAAGGTGCGGGTCAGCTCGATTTCCAGCATTCCGCGCGAGCGGCCATCGGTAGCCTGGCTCATCCGCCGCAACAGTCGGTCGGGGTCATAGCGTCCGGCGGGCAGCCCGTGGTCATCCGCCAGCGAAAACGCCTCCATCAAGGCCAGGCGGCGGGCGCGGTCGCCCTCGCCGGCACCGGTCCAGATCGGGGCGAAATCCCGTGCCCGGTAGAAGGCGGCAATACTGTCATCGTCGGCAACGTTCTCGGCCACGGCCTGCTTGAAGGCCGTCACCTTGAGCGTGAGCCCATCCTCGGCCAAAGCCGGCAGCGCAGTTCCCAACCAAAGGGCCCCTGCCGCGAGGGCCGCCTGGAACACGGCCCGGGTTTCTCTCTTGTTCATGCTCAAATCCTTCATCGACCAGCGATCCCCGAAAACACAATGCCGACAGGGTCATAGGCCTGTCTATTCACATTTTTGCCAAGTTGTCGACCGAAGGGCAGGGCAGCCAGGCTGTGACCGAAAAGAGGCAGACCCGCGCATTCGCGCCACAGTTGGCCCGCTGTGGGCAGAATCCCGCCAATTACCCCTTGATCATTACAAATCATCACAAATCGCCCTTTTTGCGCCATACGATTCGTGTCATATAGTTCTTGGCATCTGGGGATAGATGGCAGGCGGCGCACAACGATGCGCCCAGAATCAGGTAACACGGCGACCACGGGACAGGCGGTCATCATGACAGAGACGACTTGCGGCGGCTTCACCCGCCGGGCACTTCTTGGCGCGTTCGCAGCGACAGCCGTCGCAGCGGCGCCGACTTACTCCAACGCAGCAGGCTTCTTGCGCGGCGCAGGCGATGTCCGGCGCATCCGGATGTATTCCGGTCGCACGGGCGAACGGGTAGACATGATCTACTGGATCGAAGGCGACTACCTCGCCGACGCGATCAAGGAGATCAATTATTTCATGCGCGATTGGCGCAACAACCAGATCAAGTCGATCGACACGCGAACGATCGACATCATGGCCGCTTCGCACAACCTGCTGGATGTGTCTGAGCCTTACATGCTGATTTCAGGCTACCGCAGCCCGGAAACGAACGCGATGTTGCGGGCACGCTCTTCCGGCGTGGCCAAGAACTCGCGCCATCTGGTCGGTCAGGCAGCGGACCTGCGGCTCGCGTCGCGCTCTGTCAGCCAGATGTATCGGGCGGCCAAGGCCTGTAATGCAGGCGGCGTGGGCCGGTACACCCGGTCGAACTTCGTGCACATGGACTGCGGTCCGGTCCGTTCCTGGGGCAGCTGAGTTTTCTTCTCCCCCCTCTTCAGTCTCTGGTTCACTCTTACAGGCGTCCCAACCGGGGCGCCTTTTGTTTGGCACTTTGTCTTTTTGCCTCGAAAACCGTGAACGGGATAGTCAGGAAATCCCTACGCGGTTAACCGGTCGTATATCGTCGTCTGAGAGAGAAACACGCCAAGGCGCGGTTGGTTCCGCCACCGCATCCAGATTTTTTTGAGAAGAGGCGCTGGCGCCAAATGCTTCCACCGGTCAGGAAGAAGTGGCGCGGTTGACGGGGCTCGAACCCGCG
>NZ_JARAMO010000095.1:0-2851 GCF_028807275.1 Mameliella sp. AT18 | reverse complement strand
AAACCGTATACCTGATCAGGTTGGCCTGCGGGTAACATGCTGACATTGGCGATGCCGCCTAGGTTTAAGATGACGCGATGAATGCTTTCATGTTGGAACATATCTTGGTGAAACGCAGGAACCAGCGGGGCACCTTGGCCACCTGCGGCCATATCACGACGTCGAAAGTCTGAAATCACCGGAATTTGGGTGATTTCAGTGATGATGTTTGGGTCACCAATTTGCAGGGTAAAGCCGTGCTCTGGCCGATGGCGAATGGTTTGTCCATGTGAGCCAATCGCTTTGATTTGACTACGATCTAAATGACTTTGCTCAATCAGCTGATTGATGCCTTCGCCAATCATCTTTGCTAAAGCCACATCTGCCTTGCCCATACGGTCGATTTCGTTGTCACCGGGCAAAGTGAGTGCCATCAGTTCATCGCGTAAATCTGGGTCGAAAGAAAGAGTGAGGGTGGCGTGAAGCTGCAATGGATCAAAAGAAGCAGCAACAATATCAACACCATCCATGCTGGTGCCGGTCATTACCCCAATATAGATCGCTGTCATGATTATTCTAAAGCCTGCAATGTGCTGAAAAAGTGTTAGTATATCGCACAAATTGAATAACTGATGTGTTTGGGTTTTGTGATGTCAAATTTCCTGCCGGCTGAAGAACAACTTGCTCTCATTCAACGAGGCACGCATGAAATTATTTCTGAAGAAGATCTTCTGAAGAAATTAAAAGAAAATCGTCCTTTAAAAATTAAAGCGGGCTTTGACCCGACTGCGCCTGACTTGCACTTGGGGCATACGGTTTTAATTAATAAATTGAAAACTTTCCAAGACTTGGGTCATGACGTGACCTTCTTGATTGGGGATTATACCGCGATGATCGGTGACCCGACTGGAAAAAGTGCAACACGTCCACCATTGTCGCGTGAGCAAGTGCTTGAAAATGCAAAAACGTATCAAGAACAAGTGTTTAAAATTCTTGATCCGAATAAAACCAAAGTGCGCTTCAACTCTGAATGGTTTGCCGATAAAACGGCTGCTGACCTGATTCAATTGGCTTCACAGCAAACGGTTGCTCGTATGCTTGAGCGTGATGACTTCACCAAGCGTTATAACAACCATCAACCAATCGCAATTCATGAGTTTTTATATCCATTGGTTCAAGGCTATGACTCGATTGCCCTTGAGGCAGATGTTGAGTTAGGCGGTACGGACCAAACCTTTAACTTATTGATGGGGCGTACACTTCAAGGTCGTTATGATCAAGAAGCGCAAGTCTGCATTACAGTGCCAATCCTTGAAGGTTTAGACGGTGTGAACAAAATGTCTAAGTCTTTGGGTAATTATATTGGGGTATTTGATGCACCAGGGGCGATGTATCAGAAAGTCCTTTCGATGCCAGATGCATTAATTGAACGCTATTTCGATTTACTCAGCTTTAAATCCGTTGATGATATTAAAGTCCTGCTAAACGAAATTGCTGAAGGGCGTAATCCACAAGAGGTGAAAAAGATTCTTGCGCTTGAGTTGGTAGAGCGTTTCCATGGTGCAGAAGCGGCAGAAAATGCACATAAAGGTGCAGGCAACCTGATTACTGAGGGTGAACTACCCGAAGGGACACCAGAAGTGACGATTTCACGCGCTGAATTTGGTGGCGAGTTGTTTATTGCAACGATTCTTCGCGTAGCGGGCTTAAACCCAAATGCTGCAGCAGCAAAAGATGCTGTTGGTCGTGGTGCGGTCAAAGTTGATTGGAACGTGGTCGATATGAGTTTCTCTGTTAAAGAAAATGTCACTTTAATTATCCAGTCGGGTAAAAAAGCCATTGCGAAAGTCACTTTTACAGACTAAGTCGGTGCATATATGTTTTAAGTTGTTGATATAAAAGCAGGCTTTGGCCTGCTTTTTATTTTTTAATCTTTATAAAAAAATCAAATAAGTAAATTCAAAAAAAACCTTATAAAAACAATGCTTAATTTTTTCCAAAAATATTGCAATTTAAAATGAGTGTGTATAAGATTTCAACGTCTAGTCGATGTTTTTAACATCGCTAGAAGGGTCAATAAGAATAACTCTCCACAGTTTTCAAGTCTCTTCCCCAAGGGACTTTTTTAAGATAACTATAATAATGACATCTATGGATCAGATAACGATCTAACTCCGAGGAAGAGGTTTTGGGAGAGATCTCTTCCTTTTTTATTGGCAAAAATTTAGTTTTTAAAATCAGTTTCTCGTAGACAAATAACGAGCTGTCATAAAAGTTAGGTGCAACAGACTTTTAAATAAAGCTGGTCATCAGCTATATAGCACTGCGTTTTCTACTTATATCCAGATGCTTCGTATCATCAAGCTTTATCGTGGCTGTTATTTCAGCTCTGTCTTGAATTATCTTGGCCATGGTATAGATAGAAGAGGGCTTTGCTATTACGCGAATGAAATAAAAACAGACTAAGCATTCCATTCTTACTAAATCTTAGGTGTTTTTATAGCGATGTGGCAG
This sequence comes from Mameliella sp. AT18, assembly GCF_028807275.1. Classification (NCBI taxonomy): domain Bacteria; kingdom Pseudomonadati; phylum Pseudomonadota; class Alphaproteobacteria; order Rhodobacterales; family Roseobacteraceae; genus Antarctobacter; species Mameliella sp. AT18. The sequence goes on along the minus strand of NZ_JARAMO010000095.1, from coordinate 358 downwards.
TTTTTCAGCTTAAGCGTGTATTAAATATAAAAGAACTACGTCTTTAGAAAGATGATTTATCAAAAATACAGAGATGAAAGGAATGCAGGGTGATTTTAAGTCTGAAAACCTTGCCAGAAGATTGATAAGAATCATCCTAAAGAAAAAATAAATGCTAAGGATTAAATTTTAAGCTTAAAAAGGCTTTTAAAGATTGGAAATGAAATGCTCATGTTGAAAGAAATAAGAGAAAAAATTATAAATATGATCAAAAAATAGATGAAAAATACGGTTTTTCTTAAGTTTTGTAGAAAAAACCAACACCCGTTTCAAATAAGTGAATTTGGGGGTTGCAAAGCTTTAGAAATCCTCTAGAATG
>NZ_JARAMO010000081.1:0-22724 GCF_028807275.1 Mameliella sp. AT18 | reverse complement strand
TTGTCAGCTTGCCGCCCAGCGCCGCCATCGTACCACCATTCATACCACGCAAGGGAAGCATACAGACGCAAACGAATGAAATCCAGAGAAACCCCGGACAAAGAAAAAGCCCCGCGTTTGCAGGGCTTTCGATCACTGTACGCTGTTTCCTGCCATCAGGAAAAATGTGTGGGTGGCGGAGGCTGTGTCCGTCACGCAACTATTATATGCCGATTAAACGTCGTATTTTCAGCAACTTACAGAGATACCCGTATAGCACTATGTATAGCAATTTGTATAGCAAATCCAAGCAGTGGAGCTTCACCGCTTCAAGTCCCAGGCGCCCGTCTCGATGCTTCGCCCTACTAGGCGAGGGGTCTTTCTTTGCTTACCGAATCTGTGAACCTGGGCTTGAAAGAGGGCCGCGGCCTGTCGCTCTACAGCTTCCGGCACGGTGTTGCCGACGCGCTCCGGCGCGCTGGCTACCTCGACAAGGAGTTCGGCTTCATCCTGGGCCACGCCGAGGCCAGCATGACCGGCAGGTATGGCAATCTGCCCCAGGGGATGCTCGATCACCGGGTGACATTGATCAACGCGATCAAATACCCCAGCTTGTCGATTGGTCACCTCTGACCGCTGGTAGATTTCTTCAGCATCATGCTATGGACCTACTCGTGAAAACACTTGCGCAAACGGCTTGCCTGAATTGCGATCATTAATGCCGGCATGAAGAATATATTTCTGACCGACGTTGATCTTGTGAAGGCCAATCAATGACAATAAGCCCAGAGCTGTTGACCTGGCATAATCGATAGCATCTTCGATTTCGCTTTGGGAGCGATACTTAAACTCGCTATTTGCGTGCATACGCGGGCCGCAGAATTTCGCGTATGCTTTTAGGTAGTCTTTCTCGGATAGTGGGATACCGGTATTGGTAAGCCCCACTTCGACAAACTCCTTATTTTCTCCATCTTCCTTCACAACTGTGGCTACGGGGAAGTAGCTTGTGTTTTTTGATCGCAACTGCTTGAAAATCTCGTTTGGTTTATAAATCTTCTTTAGCTTCGAATTAAACTTCCCAATCTCAGGGCGGTGCGCAAGAAGACACATATATCCGACAACTTCGAGAGACTTCCGAAGCTGCAAAGCGCACAATTCCATATCGACATACAAATACTGATTGATCGGCTCACCCTTTTTCATTTCCTGAGTGATCCAAACGATAACCCAAATTCGATCAACCAACTCCTCAAGATACTTTACATAAGTATCGGAAAGCTCCGAAAGTGTCTTTGGGTCCATAGACATTCACTCAAACCTCCGAAGGATTCTACCAAAACGGCGCCCTTGAATGTAGGATAAATCAACGCCAACGTCAGGTCTTGCTTAGCACGTTAAACTTCGCCCGAGCACATTTTCAGTGTTTTGCGGTGGCGGCGCCTTGAGCGTAGCCCAATCAAAAAAAATGTCACAAACCCTCCCATATTCAGCAACTTAGATCTATGCGCCGCTCGAATTAATGTTATGTTATATCATAACACCACCTAGAGTTACTTGCATGAAACTCCTCGCCAATATCGGCAAGGCCCTTGGCCTCACCCAGACCCTCGACGAGAAGGCCGTCAGCCTGACTGACCTCGAGGCCTTCGGTCTCCTGGGCGCCGTGCCCACGGCGTCCGGCATCAGCGTGAACGCCGCCCAGGCGATGCGCGTGCCCGCCGTAGCCTGCGCGATGGCGCTGATCTCCGAGACGGTCGGCACCCTGCCGGTCAAGCTGCGCAACGCCGAGACCAAGCAGACCGACCGCACCCACCCGGCCTTCCGGCTCATTCATGACGAGGCAAACCCGTGGACCTCTGCTGGCCAACTCCGCACACAGCTCACCCTCGACGCCCTGACCCGCGACACCGGCGGCTTCGCCCTGGTCACGCGCTACAGCGACGGCCGCCCGGCCGAGCTGCACCGGCTCGACCCCTCGCGCGTGACGATCGTGACCGAGCAGGACGGCGCCCCGGCCTACATCGTCGAGACCGCTGCCGGGAAGACTAAGTATCCGTTTACTGAAGTCCTGCACCTGGCCCCGTTCGGCGGCATCGCGCCCCTGACGATGGCCCGCGAGGCGATCGGACTCGCCGTCGCCTTCGAGCAGCACATCGGCGCCCTGTTCAAGAACGGCGGCAGACCCTCCGGCCTGATCACCTCGCCGAAGATCCTCGACGTTGAGGCGAAGAAGAAGATCGCCGGAAGCTGGTTCAACACCCACGCCGGCGCGAAGGCAGGCGGCACCGCGATCCTCGACGAGGGCATGGCCTATCAGGCCCTGTCGACCACGCTCGCCGACGCGCAGTTCGCCGAGAACCGCGTCGAGCAGATCCGCGAGATTGCCCGCGCCTTCCGCATCCCGGCCCCGATGATCGGCGAGCTGGGCCGTGCCACCTGGTCAAACCTGGAACAACTCAACCGGCAGTTCCTGCAGATGACGCTCGCGCCCTGGCTCCGCGCCTGGGAAGCCGCCTATAGCCGCGTGCTCCTGGCCCCGGATGAGCGCACCGATCTTCGGATCGAGTTCCTGGTCGATGCACTCCTCGAGACCGACACCGCTGCCCGTGCGACCGCCTACGGCCAGTACCGGAGCATGGGTGTGATGACGGCCAACGAGGTCCGCGCCGGTCTTAATCTCCCGGCCAACGCCGAAGGCGACACCCTCGCCAACCCCTACACCACGAGCGGCGCAGCATGATCACCGTCACCAAGTTCTTCGGCGACGCCGAGTACCCCTGCGCCCTCACCGATCCGATGATCCTCGAGCTGGAACGCCTGACCGGCGTCGGTATCGGCGTACTCTATCGCCGCGCCGTGACGATGCAGTTCGATCTCGAAGACCTCACCGAGACAATCCGGCTTGGCCTGATCGGCGGCGGCATGACCCCGCAGAAGGCCGCGCAGCTGGTCGAGACCTACGCCCGCAACCGGCCCTTGGCCGAGACCTATCCCCTCGCCCTCGATCTCCTCGATGCCCGCTGGAACGGCGCCGAGGCCCAGGAGAACCCCGCCCATGTCTGACCGCCTCGAGCTGAAGGCCGCGATCACCGTGACCGAGACCGGCCATGTCACCGGCCTGGCCTGGCCCTTCAACACGCCCGATCGCGTCGGCGACGTAATCGAGAAAGGCGCCTTCACCGGCACGCCCATGCCCCTGCCGATGCTCTGGTCGCACGATCAGGCCCAGGTGATCGGCGTCTGGGACGAGATCGAAGAAACCGCCGAGGGCTTGACCGTCAAGGGCAGGCTCCTGGTTGAGGATGTGGCCCGTGCCCGAGAGGTCCGCGCCATGATCCTCGAGAAGGCCGCGACCGGCCTCAGCATTGGCTTTCACACGAAAGCCGCCAACCCGCGCACCCGTGGTCGCACGATCACCGCGCTGGACCTCCTCGAGGTCTCCATCGTCGCCGTTCCGTGTCATCCGGCGGCGCGCATCACCTCTGCAAAATCCGCCGAAGATGACGCGGCACCGTCCACCATTGGAGAAATCATGGACCCCGAAAAGACCCAGGCCGCAACCCCGGCCTCGACAACCCCGGCCAATGACGCGCCGGGCTTCGACTTCAAGGCATTCGACCAGATGCGCGCCCGCCTGGACGCGATCGAAGCCAAGACCGCACGCCCCGGCGTCGTGATCTCCGGCCCCGCAGTTGCGACCGGCGAGCGCAAGGCGTTCGAGACCTTCGTCCGGCGCGGCGTCGAGCGCATGACCGCAGATGAGGTCAAGGCGCTGTCGGTCTCGACCGATGCATCTGGCGGCTACCTGGCGCCCGAGGAGTTCGGCGCGGAGATGCTGAAAGCCCTGGTCGAGTTCTCGCCGATCCGCCGCTACGCCCGCGTGATCAACATCTCCGCATCCGAGATCGTCTATCCGCGCCGCGTCACCGGCACCGGCGCAGTCTGGACCACCGAGACCGCAGACCGCACCGCATCCAGCCCGACCTATGAACAGCTGCGCATCGCGCCGCACGAGCTGGCGACCTACGTCGATGTGTCCAATGCGCTCCTCGAGGACAACGCCTATAACCTCGAGGGCGAGCTGATCAGCGACTTCGCCGAGAGCTTCGGCAAGACCGAGGGCGCCGCCTTCGTCAACGGCACCGGCACCAACCAGCCGACCGGCATCATGGCTGCCACCGGCCTCGCTGAGATCAACACCGGCGTCGCCGACGACTTCCACGCCACTGCGCCCGCCGATGCCCTGATCAAGATGTACCACGCGATCCCGCAGACCTACGCCAGCAATGGCGTGTGGATCATGAACCGGTTGACGCTCTCGACCATCCGCACCTGGAAGGACTCGATGGGCCGGTACCTGGTGGTCGATCCGATCTCTGCCGGTGCACCCTCGACCCTGCTGGGCCGTCCGATCGTCGAAGCGGTGGATATGCCCAACGTGGCCGCCGACGCCTTCCCGATCATCTTCGGCGACCTCTCCGGCTACCGGATCGTCGATCGCCTGGGCCTCTCGACCCTGCGCGACCCGTTCTCTCTGGCCTCGAAAGGGCAGGTGCGCATTCACGCCCGCAAGCGTGTCGGTGCTGACCTGACCCACCCCGACCGCTTCGTGAAGCTGAAGGTCGCGGCCTGATCATGACCATGCCGCGCGCATATGAGGAAATCGCCCTGTCGCATGGTGACACCACCTTGCGGCTCCGGCCCTCTTTGCGCGCGGCGACCACCCTCGAGGCTGAGTTCGGCCTCGACACCCTGTTCAAGCACCTGGGCGAGTTCCGGCTCTCCACCGTGCAGAAGATCATCATGACCGCAACGACCGATAGGGGCGCCGCTGACGCCCTGATGAAGGCCGTCGCCCAGGCACCCCTGGGCGAGGTCGCAAGGGCCTTCACCGGCCCGCTTTTGGCCCTTTGCTCCGGCTTTATCCCGGCAGCACCCCAAGACGATCGCCCGCGTTCCAAGCCGGAACAATCAGCCACGCCGATCACCTGGGCCGAGGTCTATTCGCGGCTCTACAAGGCCGCGACCGGCTGGTTGCTCTGGACACCCGAGGCAACCTGGAACGCCACGCCGACCGAGATCGCCGACGCATACGAGGAACACCTCGCCATGCTGAAGGCAATCCACGGCAGCGCCGAAGACACGCAGGCCGGTGAGACCACGATCTCCCCGGCCCAGCGTGAAGCCAATGTCGCGGAAGGACTCGACCCCGAGTTCGACCGCGCGGGCCTGCGCGCCCTGAAATCACGCATCGAAGGTGGTCTCTGATGCCGCGCCCGCCCCACCTGTGCAGCTGTGGCAAGATCGTCCCGCACGGCATCACCTGCCCGTGCAAGATCACGGCCACCCGCGCCCGCAACAAGCGCCATGACACCACCCGGCCCAACGCCCGCGCCCGTGGTTACACCCGGCAGTGGGAAGCAGCCCGCGCCCTTTTCCTGTGCCAGCACGCGCAATGTGCGCACCCCGGCTGCACCGCACGCGCGACCGTGGTCGATCACATCATACCGCACCGTGGCGACCACACCCTGTTCTGGGACAAGGGCAACTGGCAGCCGCTCTGCGCCCACCACCACAACAGCCACAAGCAGCGGCAGGAGCGCAGCACATGACCTTGAGCATCGCGCCCATGCACTCCGACCCCTTCCGCACCGGCGGTCTCTGCATTGCCCTGAAACAGGAGCGCAACCTCTGGGCCGCTGTCTTGCTTCAGGCGATCGACGACGCTGTACGCGGCGTAAAGGCGAGCGACGGCAACTTTGATACCCGCGTGTTTATGGTCGAACAGGCCCGCGCCTACTTCACGCGGCGGAATGAAGACCTTGACGAGATTTGCATCTTCTTGGGCCTCAACCCTGATGCTGTCCGGTCGCATGTCATCCGCCAGATCAGTGAAGCACCCGACGCCGAGGAGCTGACCCGCAACCCGAAACGCAGAAAGAGCTATGTGCGACGCAGCGGACGGCGCAAGCCAACGGTGAGCAACGTGGACACCATGCCGGGCGGGGTGGTCTCCGACTTTGCCCGCTCTCAGGGGACCGGCGGGGGGACCACCGCACAAGATCGCTCCGAAATAGGATTTTCTGGAAAGGCCGCATGATGGCACTCACCTCAATCACCCTGCTGAAAGCTCAGCTCAACCTCGATCACGACCTCGACGACGCGCTTCTCCTGCACAAGCTCGACGCCGCAGAGACCTGGGCCGCGTCCTTCATCGGCGCCGCCCTGGCCGATCCTGTCCCGGCGCCCGTAACCGAGGCTGTGCTGCAGCTCGCCGCCCACTGGTACGAGAACCGCGAGGCCGTTGCCTATGGCGGCTCCGGCGCCCCGATCCCCTTCGGCGTGGTCGAGCTGCTGCGCCCCTACCGCGACGAGGTGACCGGCCATGTCGCTGCGTGACGATAGCAAACGCCTGAGCCTGCGCCTCGAGGCGATCCCGCAGGACATTCTCGACGCCCTGCGCCCTGCCCTGGTGAAAAGCGCCGAGGAGGCCGCCGCGAACATGCGCGCCCTGGTCCCGGTCGATGAGGGCTATCTGAAAGACTCGATCACCGTCACCGGCCCCGGCGAGACGACCCCGGCCTATGCATCCGGCGGCGGCAAGCGCACCGCGACCGACAGTCAGGCACTGATCACCGTCGGCAACCCTGATGTGCGCCACGGCCATTTGCAGGAGTTCGGCGCCGCCCAGCACGCGCCGCAGCCCTTCATGCGCCCCGGCTGGCGCATCGCCAAGCCCAGGATTGAGCGCCGCATCGCCCGCGCGATCAGCGCCGCGATCAAGAAGGCGGGCCGCAAGTGATCGAACCCGCCCTCGCCTTCCGCACCGCCGTGCGCACCGCGCTGATCGGCGCCGCTGCCGTGACTGCCCTGGTCCCGGCCAACCAGATCCGCGCCGGATGGACGCGCCCCGACGACACGCCCAGCATCGCCCTGACCGGCGAGCAGACTGTGTTCCTGGGCCACGCACCCGGCTCGCAGTTTGTCGCCCGTGTCTATCTCGATCTCCACATCTGGGCGCCTGATGGCGGCGCAGACCTGGCCCAGGCAATCGGCGCCGCCGTGGCGCTGGTGCTGTTCGACGCACCGACCACGACCGAGATCGCGATCGACGACTATGTGAAACCCTCGATCACCTGGATGCGCGACCCCGCACCGGAACGCTCTTTGACCCACGGCGTCATGCAGCTCGAGGCCGTTGTGAGGTGGCCGGTATGATCCGCGCAGGCAAACTTGATCACCTTATCACGCTCGAGCGACTGACCGAGACCGTCACCGCGTCCGGCGCCGTCTCTGAGACGTGGGCACCGATCGCCACCGTGCGCGCCGAAGTCATCCGCAAGACCAGCGAGGAGTTCCTGACCGGCACGCTCGAGGGTGAGCATGGTGCGGTGATCTTCCGCATCCGCTGGATCTCCGGCCTGACCACCGCCGACCGGATCACCTGCGAAGGCGAGACCTTTGACCTCGAGGAGATCGTCGAGCTGGGTCGCCGCCGTGCCCTCGAGCTGCGCGCAAATAGCAAATAGAGGATTACAGAGTTGACAAAAAACATTCTTCACGCGACTAATATACAGTGCGCCGTTGGTGGAATGGTAGACACGGGGCATTGCCAAAGCGACTTTCAATTAGGTCGTTTTCCAATGTCCTGCCCTAATAAGGCATGCGAGTTCGAGTCTCGCACGGCGCACCAAGGTCTAGTTTTATGACCAAGGGCCTGAAACCGACCAGGCTGATCGCCGACAGCTCTCCGGTCATGAAGGTGCCGACCGCGCCCGCGCATCTGTCACGCGACGCCAAGACCGAATGGCGCCGCGTCGCGCCGATCCTGGTCGAGCGTTGTATCCTGACGATCGGCGACCTGGGCATTCTCGAGAGCTACTGCAGCGCGATCGGCCTGGTGCGCGAGGCATCGAAGCACTTGCAGACCGAAGGCCTTGTGCTTGAGAACGGCAAGCGCAATCCCGCCGCAGGCATCATGACCACGGCGCAGACCGTCGCCCTGCGCGCCGCGTCCGAGCTGGGCCTGACACCCGTCGCCCGGTCCCGCAGCGGCATGAGCGCCCAGGCCGATCCCGACGACGACACCGACAACCCGCTTGCGGTGCGGTAATGACTGCCTCGACTTATCCCGGCTGGATCTATGACGGTTCGGAGATCCCCGACCCGCTGGGCTATGGCGAAAGGGCGGTCGAGTTCCTGCGCCGCCTGCGGCATCCGCAGAGCGATGCACCTGGGCGCGCGTTCCAGCTCTATCCCTGGCAGGAGCGCATCGTCCGGCGCATCTATGGCCCCAGGCACGCCGATGGGCGCAGGATCGTGCAGACCGTTTGGCTCATGTTGCCACGGGGCAACCGCAAGACCTCGCTCGCTGCTGCCCTGGCGCTGCTGCACACTATCGGCCCCGAGCGTGTCCCGGCTGGCCAGGTGATCTTTGCCGCCGTCGATCGTGAGCAGGCTGGCATCGGCTTCCGCGAGGCCGCAAACATCATCCGGCAGGACAAGCGCCTCGAGGCCGCGACCCGCATCTACGACGCCCACAACGCCGCGAAGAAGATCGTCTTCAAGGCGCAGGATGTGACCCTACAGGCGATCTCGAGCGATGGCGGTGCCCAGCACGGCAAGACCCCGGCCTTCACCCTGGTGGATGAGCTGCACGCATGGCGGGGCCGCGACCTCTGGGAAGCCCTGCGCTCCGGCGCCGCCAAGACACCGGACAGCCTGACCGTGATCGCCACGACCGCGGGCCGCGGCACCGATGGCGTTGCCGCCGATATGTACGACTATGCCCGCCGCGTGGCCCTGGGCGAGATCGACAACCCCGCGTTCCTGCCGATCATCTTCGCCGCCGATCCCGAGGATGACTGGCTCGACGAGGCCACCTGGCACAAGTGCAACCCCGGCCTCGAGCATGGTTTCCCCTCGATCGAGGGCCTGCGCACCCTGGCCCGCGAAGCAGAGCACCGGCCCAGCGACCGCTATGCCTTCCAGCAATTCAACCTGAACCTCTGGCAGGCGAACAGCCGTAGCCCGCTGTTCGACCTCGATACCTACGACAAGCTCGCCGTCGAGATCGACGAGACCGACCTCGAGGAGCTGCCCTGCTGGATCGGCGTCGATATGAGCTTGAACGGCGACCTGACCGCGATCGTCGCGGCCTGGCGGCACGAGGATGACCGGATCACCGTCAAGCCCTGGCTCTATGTCCCTGGCGAGGAACTGAAGGCCCGTGCCGACCGCGACGGCGTACCCTATGAGACATGGCGCGATGCAGGCCACATCATCGCGACGCCTGGGCCGATCGTCGATCCTGGCGCGATCGAGACTCAGATCACCGAGCTGTGTGCCACCTTCGACGTGCAAGAGGTCGCCTTCGACCCGCACCTTGCGCGCCGGACGATGCAGAACCTCCTCGACGATGGCCTACCGGTGATCGAGCTTAGGCAATCCGTGATCAACATGGCCATTTGCGCAGGCGATCTCGAGCGCACCGTCGCAGGCCAGATGCTCCGCCATGATGGGCAGCCGGTCTTGCGCAATCACTTCGCCAACGTGGTCGCCAGCCGCTCCGACTCCGGCCTGATCAGGATGCACAAGGGCCGCAAGACCGACCGAATCGACGGCGCCATTGCCGCCGCGATGGCCGTCTCACGCGCCTGCGCCGCCGAGTCACAGCACAGCACCTATAACAACGCCGAGACCGCCGGCATCTTCGTTTTCTAAGGATCATCACTCATGCAATCCGCACTCCCCGGCCTTGTCGTCGATGTCGAAGCCCGGATCGACAAACTCGAGAAAGCCCTCGCCCGAGCCAACCGCGCGCAGAGCCGCGCCTCTGACCAGATGGAACGCCGCGCTCGCCAGTCCGCCGATCGGATGGGCACGAGCTTTGGCTCCGGCGCCGACAAGATCGCGGCCTCCTTTTCCCGGCTGGCAAGCCGCGCTGGTCCGGCCATTGGTGTCATCGCCGCCGCCGGTGCTGGTGCCGTCGCCACGCTCGACAAGGTGGCGAAGTCCATCGCCGAGACCGGCGACATGGCAAAGCGCGCCGGTGTGGACTTCGAAAGTTTCCAGCGCCTCGAATATGTCGCCACGCAAAACCGCGTCGGCGTCGATGCCCTGACCGATGGCCTGAAAGAGCTGAGCTTGCGCGCCGACGAGTTTATCCTGACCGGCAACGGCTCCGGCGCCGAGGCGTTCCGGCGTCTGGGCTACAGCGCCCAGGAGCTGAAACGGAAGCTCAAAGACCCGTCCGAGCTGTTCCTCGAGATCGTCGGGCGCCTCGAAGATATGGACGATGCCGCGCGCATCCGCATCGCCGACGAGATTTTCGGCGGCACCGGCGGCGAGCAGTTTGTGCAGCTCCTGGGCCGTGGTGAGGCCAACCTGCGCGCCACCGCCAACCGCGCCGAGGAGCTGGGCCTTGTGCTGGATGACGAGGTTCTTGAGCGCGCCGAGGCCGTCAACCGCAAGTTCGAGGAGATCAAGGCCCGCGTCGCCACCCTGGGCAAGAGCGTCGTCGTGAACGTCGCGGGCGCCCTTCAGGAAGCCCTGACGATCGACATAGATGAGATTTTCGGCTCTGCAGAGCGCGCGATCTCGATGCTGGGACAGGAGAGCTACGACGCGCTGAAAGACGCCCCTGCTGTGCTCGAGGAACAGCGCGACAACGTGGATGCGCTGATCGCCACTTATGACGGATTGTTTCGGGCGATCAACGCCGCAACCGGCCCTGACGGCATCCGCTTGATGGATCACGCGGACGTTGCCGAGGCGCATGAGCTGGCCGGTGTACTGTCTGACATTGGCCGCGAGGTGCTGGCCTTCCAGAAGGGCGAGATCAGCGCCGAGGAGTTCGCCGACCGGATGATCGAGCTGACTGCCGAGGCCGAGGACGTGGCAGAGGAGTTGGCCGCGATCGACGGCGTGCGCTTTGCCAACGTGATCAGCGCGATCGGCGGCATCTCGAAAGCCCTTTCTGACGCGATCGGCAAGGCCGCGACGCTTGGCTCTGCCCTGCCTGGTGAAGGACCGATCGAGACCCTGCCCACCGGCCCGCAGAATGGACGTAGGCCCGCCGTCACGATCCGGCCTAGCGCCCTGGCGCCGACCAAATCACTCCGGCCCCAGCTGCCCAGCGTCAACCATTCGTTCGGCGTGCCTGACCCCGATCCGACCAGCCCCGGCGGCGGCTCTGACCGCGCATCCGAATATGAGCGCGAGGTCCAGAAGATCCGCGAGCTGGTGCAGGAGCTGGACCTCGAAGCGGCGGCGCTTCTGGCCGTGGCCGCTGCTGGCGGCGATCTCTCTGCGGCGATCGACGACGCCGCGATGAAAGCCGACTTGCTCGCCAAGGCACTCAGGTCCGGCGCCCAGGATGGCCCCGCCCTGCGCGCCGAGATCGACGCCCTGGTCGCCGCGCACCGTGCTGCCGCTGATGCCGCCGACCAGACCCGCGACAAGCTCGAGGAGACCCAGGCGGCACGCGAGCGGCTGACCGCGACCGCCGAGGATGCGTTTGTCGGTCTGATCACCGGCACCATGAGCTGGAAAGGCGCCCTGCAACAGGTACTTGCCGAGCTGGCGAAGCTGGCCGCAAGCCGCCTGTTCCGGTCGATCCTGGGCGGCGCGACCGGCGGCGGAATCTTCGACGGCCTGTTCAGCCTGTTGGGCTTTGCCGATGGCGGCTGGACCGGACCCGGCGGCAAATACGAACCGGCGGGCATCGTCCACCGTGGCGAGTTCGTCATGTCGAAGCAGGCCACCGAGGCGATCGGCGTGCAGAACCTCGAAGCCCTCCACAGCGCTGCACAGCGCGGCTACAGCTCCGGCGGCTATGTGGGTAGCACCCCTGCCCTCTCTGCGTCTCCTGGGCGCCTCTCCGCGCGTCTTGCGGCGCCTTCTGTGTCGATCAACGCCCCTGTGACCGTGAATGGCTCCGCAGGCACGCCCGACCAGAACACCGACCTCGCCAAACGCATGGCGCGCGAGATGGAACAGTCGATGCGCGGTGTCGTCGTGACCGAGATCCAGAGAGCTATGCGTCCGGGCGCGATACTAAATCGGGGTTGAGGACCAATCATGCCTATCGCGACCTTCACGCCGAGCCTGGCGCCCTCACCGGGCGCCCTGCACGCGCAGGAACTGAACATTCTCGAGGCTGACTTCGGCGACGGTTATTCTCTGGCTGCACCAGCTGGACTGAACCACATCCGGCGCGTCATTACCCTTCGATGGGATGCCTGCACGCCGGACGTGCTTGCCGAGCTGGACGACTTTTTCGCCAGCCGGGGAGGTTACGAGCCGTTCCTCTACCAACCCTACGGCTTCGCGACCCCGCTGAAGTGGACGTGCCGGGAGTGGTCCGCGATGACCACGGCGCCGCACACCTTCACCGCGAAGCTCCGGCAGAGCTTTTGCCTGGTGAGCTGATCAGATCCGGGACGGGATGTGTGTCGGCTTTTTCTTGCTTGTTATGCACTACTTCTAAATTTGTCTAACGTACCAAGAAAAAGCCGACACACACACCTCTGAACCCTCCCGGATCTGAAGACGGCGCGTCCCAGGCAATCACATGGGTTCCCGGATCCGAAGACGGCGACGCCCGGCACCCAACCACGCGACGCCCCTCTTCGGCCCCAACTACAGCCTTTCCGCCAAGGCCCGGAGAACGGACACAGGACGCGCCTGACGACCCTCCGGCTAACAGGTCCGCCGCGCTCCCCGAGATGCGCTTCTACGGCCCGTTTTTCGGCCTCTCTGAGTCTCTGTCCGGTCCTGGTCCGATCACTCGCAGGTCCGACACGAAAGATTCTTGCGCACCCTCTCACAAGACACCTTGTAGACGACGCGATCTAGTGGTAAACCTTTGCCATCATCTGAATTAATACCACCAGAAGTCACAACCGCAGGAACACCAACCATGTCACCGAAGATCATCAAGATCTCCTCCGCCCGCGCCAGCCAGCTCGACGAGCTGCGTGAGCACATCCCCAATGGTCACAGCGCAAGTTATAACGAGATGATCGGCGCGCTGCTGAACATCGCCCGCAGAGCCTTCGATCTGAAAGAGGAAGTTCCGGGTGTGCTGGTGAACCGCATCCCCGAGGGCGTGCAGATCTTCTTCGAAGATCGCCCCGCTTCTGGCCTGAGTGTCGAAGGCACCCTCGAGCTGGCCAAGGCGATCTGTACCTATATCGACTCCCCGGTCGGCGCGCGTATCCCCACGCACTCATACGACTGGAATTTCATCGTCGAAGGCCGTGGTCTCAACGTCGCGATCTCCGTCCCCGCCAAGTCCGAACCGGTACTGTTCACGCACGATCTGGCTCGCGATCTAGCGGGACTTCTGGAAAGCACCGCTAAGTCGGCACCGCGCAGCACCGACGCCTGAGAAAAGCAGAAGGCCGGGAGCTACCACCCTCCCGGCCTTCAAAACGCCGCTAACCCTCTAAGAAAGCAACAACTTATGTGTAGCACGAACGACCGTGAAGATGCAGCGGAAAACGTCCAGTTTGTAGAAAGTTTTGTTGCTTCCGGCCCGGCTGGTTCCGAGGAGCACGCAGAGCTGAGTTTCCCCATTGAACCGATCGCCGACCTTGGCCTTGACGCCCAGGAGGTCGCCGAGATCCTCGACGGCATCAACGAAGCCCCTCTCTCTGCTCTCACCACCGCCGAGGAAACGCCCAAGCCCAAGCTCACGCCGGAAGAGCAGTCCCTGTTGCTACAGGCCGCGATCGCCAAGATCAGCGCCGAGAACGAGCGCCTTCGTGCTGCACGGAATAGCCGTCGCTGGCGGGCAGAGCGCGACCCGGTCGAATATGAGGAGCAGAAGGTCCGCCAGCGCGCCGAGTACGCCAAGGTGATCGCGGAGACCGAAGGGCGCGAAGTCCGTCCCTACATGCACATACAGGGCGACACCCCGGCGGAACGTGAGGCAAATCGCAAGGCCCGTAAGCGCGCCGCCGACGCACAGCGCAAAGCCGCCAAGCGCGCCGCCGAGACCCCGGAGCAGGCCACAGAGCGCAAGCGCAAGAACACCGAGCGGATGCGCGCCAAGCGCGCAGCCGAGAAGGCGAAAGTGAGTGATTAAGTCACCCGTGACTTATTTTATTGTTTAGTAACAATATCTTACCAAACTTTTCCGCTTGCTTGGTGTAGCTGATCGAGCATATGATTCAGCATCGCAGAAACAGAAATCGGAACGAACGAAAATGCCCGCCCGCTACCTCCCCAACGAGACCTACTCCGCGATGATTGACGCCCTCGCCGCCGCACATGAGGCACACGATCCGAGGACTCGCATCATCGAACTTGTCGGCGAATACGCCAACGTCTGGCCCGAGGACGTACTCGAGGACGGCGACACTGAAACCTCGATTGATGAGTTGATTGCGGAAACCCTGTTCCATCTCGCAAGTTTCGAGGCCACTGATCGGCATAGTGTTCACGCCGAGCGCCTCGCCATCCTGCTGAAATTGGTCAGCGACACCTGTAACGCCTGCGGCTTGTCGTCTGAGTCCAGTGAGACGATCCGCAGATGCTTTACCGATCACTATGCGGGACGCTTGCTAATGCAAACTGTGACCTTGAACTTGGATCGGCTGTCCCCGGCGACGGTGGCGATGCTACAGAGCGCATCCGCCAAGTATGAGACTGCCGACTAAAACAACCGAACACCGTCGCGCGTAGGGGCATTCCCGCGACGGCACAGCGCCCTGGGCAAGTCAGCCCTGGCCCAGGGCGCAACCTATCCCCGACACGGCCCAGGACGCGCGACATGGCCCAGGACGCGCGACATGGCCCGCCTGGGCCGTTTCTGTCCTTGAGGCTTCTACAACGCCCCGGCTCACTAGGGCGGCTCCTGTCGCGGAGTGAGCCTCTGACGTGTCGAACCTGACCCTGGCAGATTTTTTTCACCGGGCAGGCAAAATCGTATGCAAGCCGACCGCTGCCCCGCAATAACCGGAGCAAGTCAACCAACCAACGGCTTGCATCATGGCAAAGACACTGCTGGATCGCCTGCGCTCAGCTCACCAGTCCGTCGCGGAGCTGGTGCTGATCGACCCGGTGTATCTGCCGATCTTTGAGCGCCTAGAAGCCGAGCTATTGGCCGCGCAGAGCAGCGAGAGCGCCATCGAGCGCGCCCGTGCCGTTGCAGCCCGTCAGAGAGCCACTGGCTGAAGAACCTCGTGCAGGTGCTCAAGCGACGCCCCTGCCCCGTAGCGCACCCGGTCGAGCGCATGGCCCATCACATCCCGGCGAATGCGCTCATCGACACCAGCCCGCAACATGCGATCCTCGAAGCCATGCCGCAGGGAGTAGAGCGAATGCTCCTCAGTCTCGAGCAGCCCGTTGCCGCGCAGGTATTTGTTGACCGTCGCCGATAAGCCCGCGCTGTTCGCGCGGTAGCGCGGGAAGCCATCTGGGAAGGCCCTCAGAGCCTCGAGAGACACGCCCGCAAGTGTAACCACCCGGCGAGCGTTCGCGCTCTTGAGCTGGCGCCCCACGGCCTCAATCCTGATGTGCGGGACGTTGGCTGAGAGCTTGATCTGATCGCTGATCAAGCCCGCGACCTCGGACGGTCTGCACCCGGTGTTCACCATCACCAGCACGATCGCCCGCGCCTCATCGTTCAGGCCGTCGAGCGCGCCCGGCGCAAGCAGCCGCTCGCGTATCCACGCCGCTGAGAACGGCGGGCGCGGCTTGGCATCGACCTCCTTGAAGGACAGACCGCCAAGCGGCAAGGCGATGCCCAGGCGCTTCATCTGGTTCACGGTTTTCAGCACCCCTCCAAGGTGGATCAAATCCTTGTTGCCAGAGTTTGCACTCAGACCTTCCGTCTCGATACGCTCGAGCCAGTAGTCGCGAAAGTCGAGCATGTCGTCGCGCGTGATCTGGTCGATCGGTTTGTCGCCAACCACCGCGACGAAGTTCTTCACCGCCTTAATCAGCGGGTTACGCCACCGCCGCAGCTGATCCTCTGATTTCCCGAGTGTCTTCTCGCGCGCAAGTGTCCAGTAGAGTTCGAGCGCCCGCGTTACTGTGATCCCCGGCTCTTTGACGCCACCGAGCACCGCCGACGCCTCAATCGCCCTGGCTTGGCCCTTGTGCTTGTCCACGGCCTCGACACGTTCGAGAAGATCCTCAACCGGCAGCTTAGCCACGGCTTCGGCGTGCATGTATCGGAAGCCCCGCATCTGAGCCAGTTTGCGCGCGGCCTCGAATTGCGCTTCGGCACAACCTGCGTCACCCGCGAGCTTTGCCTCCCATGCCTCAAGCATTTGCGTCCACACGACCGGATACTTCGTCTCAGCCGTGGTTTGACTGTCTGTATGCAGAGAGACCCAAACAAACTTGCGGGGTTCGATGGACGCATATCGCGCTGGCACCCGCCTGTAGAGGGAGAGCGTCTTGCCGCGTTTCTTGATTGTCATGGAGCACCTGGATCAGCGCGGCACCCCGCCGCGCAGCACGTCTGTAGCACAAAATGTATAGCAAACTGTATAGCAAAAATGACGCGATCGAGAGATGTCATGACGGCATGACCGAATTAATTTAATGTTTTCAACATCTTATTGGAGCTCAAAATGTTTGGGTGGCGGAGGCTGTGGGATTCGAACCCACGGGACGCTCTCACGCCCAACGGTTTTCAAGACCGCCGCATTCGACCACTCTGCCAAACCTCCGTGGCGCTCATCGATAGTGCGCCCGTTCCGATTCTGAAAGCGCCTCTCCGAAAATCCGCGTACAAACCCTTTGCAGGCTTTCCATGTGGGCTTTGACAGGGTATTCTTGCATGTGAATGGGGCCGTCAGAGCCCCTCTGAGGCAGTGCGCGACCGGGAAAACCCGGCGTGGGCCCGGGAAACAACCCGAGGCGCGACTAGGGCAAGAGGCAAGACATGAGCGGTAAATCTTCCAATCTTTCCAGGACTCTGCGTTTCTCTTCCGTGGGGGCCGTGCTCCTGCTGGCCTCGGGCTGTGCCGATGGGCAGATGCCGGGTTTCCTGCAGGCGAAAGACGCTGACGGCGATGTCGTTGCCCGCGCCAGCACCGCCGACAGCCCCCGCGCCGCACGCGATGTCGAGGCGCCCGAGGTCTTCGAGGCCAAGGAAGCCGGGCT
The DNA here is from genome assembly GCF_028807275.1 of Mameliella sp. AT18. Classification (NCBI taxonomy): domain Bacteria; kingdom Pseudomonadati; phylum Pseudomonadota; class Alphaproteobacteria; order Rhodobacterales; family Roseobacteraceae; genus Antarctobacter; species Mameliella sp. AT18. The sequence continues at coordinate 5,621 of NZ_JARAMO010000081.1, read as the reverse complement.
CTGGGACGGGCGCCCCTCGCTGGGTGGCGTCTGGGTCGCGCATCCCGATGCCAAGGATCCCGAACGCGTCATCATCCGCAACCAGCAGAACGGCAAGTTCGTGATCGGCGCCCTGTTCCGCAAGGAACGCGAAACACCCGGCCCCCGCCTGCAGGTCTCCTCCGATGCCGCCGCCGCACTTGGCGTCCTGGCCGGGCAGCCGACCAACCTCGACGTTGTCGCCCTGCGCCGCGAGGAAGCGCCGGACCCCGATCCCGCCGCGGGCGACCCGCTGGCCACGGCGCCCGGAGCCATGCCCGCGGCCCCCGACGTCAGCGAAGGTGCGCTTGACCCGGTGATCGACGGAGCCGCCGCAGCGATCGACGGTGCCCCCCTGCCCCCGGCGCGTCCCGATCCGGCGGCACGGCCCGCCGCGAAACCCGCCGTGGTCGCCTCGGCCAAGCCGCCCGCTCCGGCACCGAAGGCCTCGAAACTGGACAAGCCCTTTATCCAGATCGGCATTTTCAGCGTTCAGCAAAACGCCAAGGACACGGCCACCTCGATGCGCCAGGCCGGCATGGTGCCGACGATCAAGACCTTCAGCTCGAAGGGCAAGACCTTCTGGCGCGTTGTCGTCGGCCCGGCCATGTCCGCCGACGAACGCGGCACGCTGCTGGCCAAGATCAAGAAGACCGGCTTTACCGACGCCTACGCGGTGACGGACTGAGCCTTCTGGCGGGACGATGCACCAGTCCCGCCCGTTTCGACCAAACCCGATCCCAGCATGTATTCGCACAAAGCCATTATGCCGGCGTTCTTCGTCGCGCCCCTGCCCCTTCTTTCACTGGCCTTTCTCACGCTGGCAGCGCCGACACAGGCCGCCGACATCACGATACTGAACGACCACCCCGAGTGTTGTCACGCGATGCTCTCGGGACAGATCGTGGATGGAGATACCGACCGATTGCGCGCCATCCTTCCCCCGGGCCAAACTGTCTTTGACCGCGCATTGATCCACACGCGCCTGTGTCTCGACAGCCCCGGCGGCAGCTTTCCCGAAGGCCTCGACCTCGCCACCTATCTCGGCGAAACCGGGATCAGCACCCAGGTCGCCGCTCAGGACAGTTGCCTTTCCGCCTGCGCTTTGGCCTTCCTGGGAGGCACGCAATTCTGGGTCGAGGACGGTCTTACCCGCAATCGCAGCCGGTCGATGCATGTCACCGCGACCTTGGGTTACACGCGCCGCAACTGAACGTGCCCGCCGGACAGTTTTCGGAAACGGTCGTCGGACAGGCCTTCGACGTGGCCATCCGCGCCTCTGCCGAGATCTTCGGCAGCTTGGACGACCTGCGGATCAGCCGGGACTTCGCGCTTTCCGTCTTGGTTGTCTCGGGACAGGATTTCTATTTCGTGGATACGCCGGACCGGGCGCGCGAACTCGGTGTGACCCTGACCGGGACAGGCCCTCTGCCAGAGCGTATCGACCATGATCGCATCCGCGATCTCTGCACGGCAGAGTTTCCATCCCTCGGACCGGCAAACTACCAGCACCCCAACAGCGGCACCCGTTTCGTCGGCGACTGAATACAGGACCTGCCAGACAGCACACGTGGCGCGCGGAACTGCGTCTACCTGTCCGGCACAACCGCCTAGGGCACGCTGATGATTGACGCCTGCCGTGTCGAATGGAAGGCGCCGCACCGGATCTCTCTGCGGCTCTTTCGCGACATCCAGTCGGATCGCGGCCAATTGGACGACCCGCAACCACCCAGCGCGCGCGTCCTCGCCCCACAGCTGTCACGACAGGCCGACGGTTTCGGCAGCGCCCTGCCCGCGCTTGCCACCCCGGTCGGCACGCACCTCGACACGATTGCCGATCCCCGCCCCGGCGTGACCGACCGTCGCACCGCCGAAGGCACCTGTGCGTCAATCGCCCAGGGCTACCGCGTGGTCGGGGTGCAGACCTTCTCCAATTTGCGCGCCAACCCCGGATTCGGCGAACCCAGCGTAATGGAAGTCGGCAGGGATCGTGTCGTTGTCCCGCTGGACCGTAGCCTCGACGGCGCCGCCCTGCTCTCGGAAAAATGCGAGGCGGCCTGCCACCCGGCCGACAGTGGGCGCCTGACCGCCGAAACCATTTCCGCGATGAACTCTTGCGCCCGGTCGAACGATGTCTGGTGGAAGGTCCGTACCGCCTCGGGCACCACAGGCTGGATGTCGTCGAAGTTTCTCTCACCCAGAGCCGCCTGCCCCGGCGATGAGCCGCCCGTCAGGGCACGGCGCGGCGTGACACGCCCGCCGCGATACGCGATAACGGGGCAAGAGCCTGAATCGAGCACAGGACAGGAGTCCCGAACGTGACCATCTTTGCCCGCAGCCTGCTGGCCTCCGCCGCCCTTGTGACGGCGCTTGCCACCCAGGCCCCCGCCTTCGACACCCGCGCCAAGGCGGCCTTTGTCATCGACCAGACCACGGGGACCGTTCTGTTGACCAAGCGCGCCGACGACGCGCTGCCTCCGGCCTCCATGTCCAAGCTGATGACGCTTTACATCGCGTTCGAGGCGATCCGCGAAGGCCGCCTGAAGCTTGACGAACGGCTGCCCGTCTCGGGCCACGCCATGTCCTTCGGCGGCTCGACCATGTTCCTCGATACCACCGACCGTGTCCGGGTCGAGGACCTCTTGCGCGGCATCATCGTCCTCTCGGGCAACGACGCCTGCGTCGTCCTGGCCGAGGCGCTCAGCCCCGACGGCACCGAGGCCGGTTTCGCCCGTCTCATGACCCAGCGCGCCCAGCAGCTGGGCATGACCTCCTCGACCTTCAAGAACGCCTCCGGCTGGCCCGCGCAGGGTCATGCCATGTCGATGCGCGACCTCACCCTGCTGGCCTCGCACATCATCCGCGACTTCCCCGAATTCTACCCGATGTTCTCGGAGCGCAAGTTCGAGTTCGACGGCCGCGCCCCCTCGAACGTCAACAACCGCAACCCGCTCCTTGGCCTCGTCGCCGGCGCCGACGGGCTCAAGACCGGCCACACGCAAGAGGCCGGCTACGGCCTCGTCGGCAGCGCCAAGAACGGTGAACGCCGCGTCGTCTTTGCCATCACCGGGCTGGACAGCACCCGGGCGCGCGCCGAGGAATCCGAGGCCATCGTCAACTGGGCCTTCCGCCAGTTCGCCGAACAGACCGTCGTGACCAAGGGCACCGCCATCGCCCAGGCCGAGGTCTGGATGGGCTCCGCCGAACAGGTCGGCCTCGTCTCGGACAAGGACGTCCGCCTGCTCCTGCCCACCATGACCCCCGGCGGCATCAAGGCAGAGGTGGTCTATACCGGCCCGATCCAGGCCCCCGTCACCAAGGGCCAGCAACTGGCCGAGCTCATCATCCAGCCCGAGGGCCTGCCGGAAACCCGCGTGCCGCTCTTTGCCGCCGACAAGGTGGATGCGGGCGGGTTTCTCGACCGGATGATGACCGTCAGCGGGCTGCTCATCAAACGCTTTGCCGAAGACGCCGAGGAGGCGATGTGACCACCCCGCCCCGGCCCTGGCCCGGTCTCTTCATCAGCTTCGAAGGCATCGACGGCTCCGGCAAGTCCACCCAGGCGCGCCAGTTGTACGAGAGCCTGCGCGCCGAGGGACATGATCCGCTGCTGACCCGCGAACCTGGCGGCAGCCCGGGAGCAGAAGAGATCCGCGCCCTGGTGCTGCAGGGCGACCCGGACCGCTGGTCTGCGGAAACAGAGCTTCTGCTTTTCACCGCCGCCCGGCGCGACCACATGGAACGGGCGATCCTGCCCGCGCTGCAGGCGGGCCGCACCGTGATCTGCGACCGTTTCGCCGACAGCACCCGCATGTACCAGGGCCGCGGCGGATTGCGTGACAAGGTCGACGCCCTGCATGACCTGATGATCGGCATCGACCCGGACCTGACGCTCCTGATCGACATGCCGGCAGAGGCCGGGCTGGCCCGCGCGAAATCCCGCGCCACCGACGAAGAGCGGTTCGAGGATTTCGGCCTCGACCTGCAACAGCGGATGCGCGACGGCTTTCTGGCGCTGGCGGCAGAGGCCCCGGCGCGGTTTCGCGTCATCGACGGCAACCGCGACATGGACAGCGTTGCCCGCGACGTTCACGCCACCGTGCTCCGGGAACTGGCCCCCTCATCATGAGCGACACCGAAAACCTGCCCGAACCCGACCGTCTCGACGGTGCGCCGCACCCGCGCGAAACCCCGCGCGTGATCGGCCAGGCCGAGGCGGAACAGGCTTTCCTGACCGCGCATAACTCCGGGCGCCTGCATCACGGCTGGCTGCTGACCGGCCCGCGCGGGCTGGGCAAGGCGACGCTGGCCTGGGAAATCGCGCGTTTCCTGCTGGCCACCCCGCCCGCCGGAGAAGATGACGGGTTGTTCGGCGCACCGCCGCCGCCCTTGTCGCTGCACATCGACCCCGAGCACCCAGTCGCCCACCGGATGCGTGCGCTCTCGGAACCCGGGCTGTTCCTGTTGCGCCGGGGCGGCGCGGGATCTGCCGACAGTGAACGCGACAAGGCCCTGCGCGAAGGCCGCTTTTCCGACTACATCCGTGTGGACGAGATCCGCAAGCTGCACGCCTTCTTCGGCCTCTCCGCCGCCGATGGCGGGCGCCGCGTCGTCATCGTCGACAGCGCGGATGAATTGAACACCCAGGCCGCCAACGCGCTCCTCAAGATGCTAGAGGAACCGCCCGCGCGCACCACGCTCCTGCTGCTCAGTCACCAGCCCGCGCGGCTCTTGCCGACGATCCGCTCGCGGTGCCGCACCCTGCGGCTCTCGCCGCTCAGCCCCGAGGACATGGCAGAGGCACTGGCGCAGGCCGGGGCCGAGGTGCCGCCGGACCAGGTCGAACCGCTGACCATGCTGGCCGAGGGATCGGTCGGCGCCGCCATGCGGCTTCTGAACAACGACGGGCTGGCGCTCTACCGCGAGATCCTGGGCTTGCTGGGCAGCCTGCCCGCGCTCGACCGGTCCCGCCTGCTGTCGCTTTCCGAGTCCTGTGCCGGCAAGGGCAAGGACGAAAGGCTGGACCTGCTGCTGACCCTGGCCGGACAACTGGCCGCCCGCCTCGCCCGCACCGGCGTCACCGGCCACCCGCCGCCACAGGTCCTGCCCGGCGAAGGCGAGGTGCTCAGCCGCCTCGCAGGCGATCCGGCGGCAGGCCGCCGCTGGGCCGACGTGGCCCAAGAGGCCGGCGACCGCGCCCGCCATGCCCGCGCCGTCAACATCGACCCGGCGGCCCTTGTCACCGACCTCTTCTTGCAACTGCAAAAAGCCGCCTGACCAACCCGCTTTTCAGCAAAATTCGAAAGCGCTTTGGCCGGAGTGCGTCAGCTATCCTGACATTCAAGCCGCTCTTTCTGCGTCGCAGCGCAAATCCGGAAAAATGGCCAGCCACGACCCGAGGCCAGCTCCGCTCATGCTGCAAGGCAGCATGAAGACACGCCTGCCGCCCGCCCTTGGCATCGCCACGCCTCCCCCGACCCCACGAAGCCCGCATGGGGACCGGGCAAGCCCTTGCCGGGGGGCGGCCGCTCGGGAAAATGCCCCGCCCGGGCCGTTTTGTACAAAATGCTGATTTCCGCGTACGTTTTGTACGTTTTGTACAA
>NZ_JARAMO010000080.1:0-15831 GCF_028807275.1 Mameliella sp. AT18 | reverse complement strand
AAAGCCGCAAACAGTCCCGTCCCGACGACAGCCCGCCACAGGCTTACGCCCCGTGGTCCGGGAGTTTCCCCGAGGGCGCCAGGTAAGGCCGCGTCACGTCCCGCAACGCCACTTCCAGCGCCTCGACCTTGGCCCGCAAGGCCCCGTCCCCGGCCAGCGTCAGCACGACAAAACCCTCCGCGTCCTCGCCCGGCTCGAATGTCACCGACATCAGCTGCAGGATCATGTCGCGGTCCGACCGGTCCACCCCCTGGCTCGCCATTCCCAGCACGTTGTCGATCACCAGAAGTGACTGCACCCGCTCTACGGGACGGCCCCGTGCACGGGCCGCCTCGACATCTTCCCATCGGATGCGGTTGACCAACAGGCCGACCCGCCGTTTCGAAGCCTGCCAGCGGATTTCGGTCACGGGCAGAACCGCGTCCTGCACCAGGCTCGAAATTACCTCCAGGTCCCCGGCATCCAGCGCGCCAAGGTTCAGCGGGCGTTCGCCGCCATCTTCGAAACGCGCGTCCTCGGTCATGTTTCCGCCACCCTCTCGATCCGGGCGCCCACCGCCGACAGCTTGTCCTCGACGTTCTCATAGCCGCGGTCCAGGTGGTAGACCCGGTTGACCACCGTCTCCCCCTCGGCCGCCAGCCCGGCCAGGATCAGCGAAACGCTGGCCCGCAGGTCAGTCGCCATCACCGGCGCGCCGCGCAGCCGCTCGACCCCGGTCACGGTCGCCGTGCCACCGTGCACGTCGATCTGCGCGCCCATGCGCATCAGTTCCGGCGCGTGCATGAAACGGTTCTCGAAGATCTTCTCTTCCAGCACCGACACCCCTTCGGCGGTACACAACAGCGCCATCATCTGCGCCTGCAGATCGGTCGGGAACCCGGGGAAAGGCTCGGTCGTCACGTCCACCGCCGAGACCCGGCCATTGCGGCGCGCGACCTTCAGGCCGGCCTCGGTTTCCTCCACGGCGATCCCCGCCGCGTCGAGTTTCTCGCAAAAGGCCTCGACCAGCTCGATCTTGCCACCCAGGCAGGTCACTTCGCCGCCGCAGATCGCAGGCGCCAGCATGTAGGTGCCCAGTTCGATCCGGTCGGTCACAACCGCATGTGTCGCCCCGCCCAGCCGGTCGACGCCCTGAATGGTGATTTCGGGCGATCCCTCCCCCTCGATCTGCGCCCCCATCGCCCGCAGGCAACGCGCCAGGTCGACGATCTCCGGCTCGCGCGCGGCGTTCTTCAGCACGGTGGTACCCTTGGCCAGGGTTGCCGCCATCAGCGCGTTTTCCGTGGCACCGACCGAGACGAAAGGAAACTCGACGATCCCGCCGCGCAGCCCGCCCGCCGGCGCCTTGGCATGCACATAACCGTCGCGCAGGTCCATCTCGGCCCCCATCGCCTCCAGCGCCTTGAGATGCAGATCCACGGGCCGCGCGCCGATGGCACAGCCCCCGGGCAGGGACACCTCGGCATAGCCTTCGCGCGCCAGCAGCGGCCCCAGCACCAGGATCGAGGCGCGCATCTTGCGCACGATGTCATATTCCGCCCGCTGGGTGATCTTCCCGTGCGAGGACATGGCCAGCACCCGGCCATCGGCCAGGGTCGACACCTCGGCGCCCAGCGACTGCAACAGCAGCGTCATGGTGCGGATGTCCGACAGGCGCGGCGCATTGGTGAGTGTCAGCGGCTCGTCGCTGAGCAGCGTCGCCGGCATCAGCGTCAGGCAGGCGTTCTTGGCGCCCGCGATGGGAATCTCTCCGGCCAGCGGGCCGTTCCCCGTCACAACAATCGAATCCATGCCTGTCCTATTCCTCGCCCGGCGTGTCGCCATTGTCCTGTGCAGCGGGCTCTGCGGCGTCCTGCCGCGCCCGGGCCTGGGCCTTGCGGCGCGCAAGGTTGGCTTTCAGCGCCGCTTTCAGCCGCGCATCCCTGCCATCATTGCCACTTTGGCCCCGCCGTTTGTCATCCTGCTTCATGGCGCGGGTGTACCCCAGCCGGGAAAGCTGGTCCAGCCTGCGGCAAGGCGGTGGGCAAAGCTTTGTCGGTTTTTTTCAATTCGACCTCTTGCGCGGTCAGAATTTCCGGTCTAAGAGGCCCGCCACACGCTGCTGTAGCTCAGAGGTAGAGCACTCCCTTGGTAAGGGAGAGGTCGAGAGTTCAATTCTCTCCAGCAGCACCATTTTCCCAGTTCTCCCCTCCGTTTTCGCGCCCCTTCCTGGGCCTCGGAATCCTGGCTAACGGGCAGCGGGTACACTGCGGAAAAAGATGCGCCTCGTTTCGCATTCAACGCCCCGGCCCGACGCCATCGCGGAAGACCGCCCAAGGCACCGCTCCCGGATCAAGACCGAGCTCGGCCCCGGGGTGAGAAACGACCTACAACCACTTGTTTCAAAATTGGAAAAATGGTTTTCAGGCCCGCACCTTGACGGTATTGCTTACAAGCCGATTTTGAGGCCTTTCCGACCCGAATTCCTTTCACAGGAACCTGGGGCGTCAACCTGCTGATTCAGCGATGCGATCAGTAGTTATCCCCATATCGGAACAAGAAGCTTGGTGACGGTCACCGCAGCGGCGAAGCCATTTGCCCAACTCGGTCCCGGCCTTCTGTTAAAAGATCGTGTAATGACAATTTTTCTGGCCGCGCTCAGGGAAATGAGAAAAAAAATGCTCCTTTTGGTAAAGTGCACGCCCGCCAGCCCAAGCTCACCCGAATCCTACTGCCAGCTCTAACCCACTGAAAACCCAAGCAGGCGAAAATGGTCACTCTCGTCGCGCAAACCGGGATCTGCAGCCATATCACCCACCCTTGCCAAAGCCCCGCTACAGGGCCTATCCGCAAGTTCGGGCAGTTGGCCCGCGCAACGACCGGATCGACCGTGTTTCTCTATCGTCTGCTCCTCAGCCTTTTTGCCGCCGGCACCCTGGGACGCGCCCTGCGTCGGGGCGGGATCGCCGCGGCCCGGTCCCGGCTGACGCCAGGCACGCCCGTGCCCGGCGCGCATGTCTGGCTGCACGGTGCCTCGAATGGAGAGCTTGCCTCCATCCGGCCGCTTCTCGAACGGTTGATCGCCGCCCGCCCGGACCTGCACTGGCTGGTCACCGCCAACACGGACACCGGCGTGGCACTTGCCAAACGCTGGGACCTGCCCCGCGTCACCGCACGGCTGGCGCCACTGGACCTGCGCGGCCCGACACGCCGGATCATGCTGGGCTGGCAGGTGCGCGCCCATATCGCGCTGGAGGCCGAGCTCTGGCCAAACCGGTTCATCACCTGCCCCGGCCCGGTCCTGCTGCTGGGCGCACGGATGAGCGCGGGCACGGCGCGCAGTTGGGCGCGGCTGCCGAAACTGGCGAGGCGGACACTGAACCGCGTGGGCTTTGCCTCGGCGCAGGACGCTGCAAGCGCAGAGCGGCTGGCCGATCTCGGCCTGCCCGCCAGCGCACGGGGGCCGGTCGTCGACCTCAAGGCCTTTTATGCGCCCCCCGCCCCGGTGCCCGATCCCGGGCTGGACGCCGCCTTGCCCCGTCACCTGACCTGGCTCGCCGCCTCCACCCATGAAGGCGATGACCAGATCGCCCTGGCGGCGCACAAGGCCTGCCTGCGGGATACTCCAGACCTGAAGCTCATCCTCGCCCCGCGCCACCCCCGCCGCGCCGACGAAATCGCCGAGGACGCCCGCGCCCTGGGCCTGACCGTCGCCCGCCGCAGCCGGGGCGAGGACCCTGCCAAGGCGCAGGTCTACCTGGCCGACACGCTGGGAGAGATGCCGCTCTGGTACGCCCGCGCGGGCCGGGTCTTCATCGGCGGCACGCTCAGCGACCGGGGCGGGCACACCCCCTACGAGCCCGCCGCCTTTGGCGCCGCCTTGATCCACGGGCCGGACACGCGCAATTTCACCGCCGCCTTTTCACGCCTGCGGGGCATCGCGCTGGAAATCACCGATGCCGACACGCTCGCCGGTGCCCTGACTGCCCTGCAAGACCCTGCCGAACAAGAGAAATCCGGCAGCGCGGCCTGCGCCGCCCTGCGCCAGGACAGCAACCTCGACGCGCTGGCAAAGAGCGTCCTGATGCATCTGCCGCCGCCAGTGCGAACTTGATCCGCCGCGCGTTATCCTTATCTTTCGTTCAATCGCCAACCGGAGCCGGGAGATGATCCAGTACAGCCTCAAATGCGCCGACGGGCACCAGTTCGACAGCTGGTTCCAATCCGCATCCGCCTTTGACAAGCTGCAGGCTGCGGGCCACGTCGCCTGTGCCGTCTGCGGGTCGGAAAAGGTGGAAAAGGCGCTGATGGCGCCGCGCGTCGGACATGGGGACAAGCCGGAACCTGCCCCGGAAAAACCGCTGTCCAAACCCGCGAATCCCGCCGAACAGGCTCTGGCCGCGCTCAAGGCCCATGTCGAGGCGAACTCTGACTATGTCGGCAACCGTTTCGCGCAAGAGGCCCGCGCCATGCACGCCGGGGACGCCCCCGAACGCCCGATCTGGGGCGAGGCCAAGGGGCACGAGGCAAAGGCGCTGATCGAGGACGGCATCAAGGTCGCCCCCCTGCCCTTCACCCCCACGCGCAAGAGCAACTGACCCCTGTTCCGGCCCCCGCCATTGCGCTAGGCAAAGCGGGCAGACATCAGGGAGCCCGCCCATGCAGATCCTTATCACCGGCGCCAACCGCGGCATCGGCGCGGCGCTGGACAGCGCCCTGACGGCGCGCGGCGACAAGGTGCTTGGCACCGCGCGCAATCACCCTGAATACCTGCCGCTGGAGGTCACGGACCCGGCCTCGCACCGCGCCCTCTCGACAAGGCTGGAAGGCCAGGCCATCGACACGCTGATCTGCAACGCCGGCGTCTACCTCGACAAGGGAGAGAACCTCGCCGACGGCTACCCGCCCGAGATGTGGGCCGAGAGTTTCGCCGTGAATGTCACCGGCGTTTTCCTCACAGTGCAGTCGCTTCTGCCCAACCTGCAACTCTCCGACATGCCGCGCATCGCGATCATCTCGTCTCAGATGGCCTCGCACACCCGCGCGCCGGGCGGCAGCTATATCTACCGCGCTTCCAAGGCGGCGGCGCTGAACCTGGGCCGCAACCTCGCTACCGATCTGAAACCGCTGGGCATCGCCGTGGGCATCTACCATCCCGGCTGGGTCCGCACCGACATGGGCGGCGCCTCGGCCGAGATCGACGTCGAGGAGGCCGCGCGCGGGCTGGTGGACAGGATCGACGCGCTTTCCACCGAAACCACCGGCTGCTTCGAGACCTGGGATGGCCGCGCCCATCCCTTCTGATCCCCTCGCGCGACCAGAGGATTTTCCCGCCGCCTTCATCGCCGCCTGGGAGACACGGCGCGGCGAGGCCATCGCCGCGCTCTTCACCGAGGACGCGGATTTCGTGAATGTCACCGGCCTCTGGTGGCACGGGCGCGCGGCCATCGCCAAACCGCATGACTACGCGCTGAAAAGCTTTTTCAGGGAGACGACCCTGCGCGCCGGCCGGACAGAGATCCGGCGCCTTGGCGAAGACGTGGCCGTGGTGCGCTGCCGCCTGACCCTTTCAGGTCAGATAGCGCCCGACAGCAGCATTGCCGGGAATCGGCAGACCATCCTCACCGCCGTCCTGCAGCGCGGCCCCGGTGGCTGGCTGGCGGTCTCGGCCCAGAACACCGACGTCGTGCCGGGCAAGGAAACCCATGTGAACTCCGGCGCCCTTACCGCGGTCGATCACCGTCAGCGCTGACCCTGCGGCTTCTTCTTGGTCCAAATACCCCCGGGGTGAATTGGTCCCGGACCTGGTCCGGGATCAAGAGGGGCAGCGCCCCTCCTTCGCCCCCCGCCCTGCGGCCAAAGCACCCTTGCGCGCGGCCTCAACGCGGCGTAAACGCCCTGCGATCTGAAGGGGGACCTCCATGTCCGTGCTCGTGATGAAATTCGGCGGCACTTCCGTCGCCACGCTGGACCGCATCCGCCGCGCCGCCAAGCGCGTCGGCGTCGAGGTCGCCAAGGGCCATGACGTGATCGTCATCGTCTCGGCCATGTCCGGCGAGACCAACAAGCTGGTGGGCCTGGTCGAGGACACCTCGCCGCTGTTCGACGCGCGTGAATACGATGCCGTCGTTTCCTCGGGCGAGAATGTCACCGCCGGGCTGATGGCGCTGACGCTGCAGGAAATGGATATTCCCGCGCGCAGCTGGCAGGGCTGGCAGGTGCCGGTGAAAACCACCTCGGCCCATGCCTCCGCCCGGATCGAGGACATTCCCCCGGCCAATATCACCGCGAAATTCGCCGAGGGCATGAAGGTCGCCGTCGTGGCCGGCTTCCAGGGCATCTCGCCCGAGGGCCGCATCACCACGCTGGGCCGGGGCGGTTCGGACACCACCGCCGTGGCCTTTGCCGCCGCCTTCGGCGCGGTGCGCTGTGACATCTACACCGACGTGGACGGGGTCTATACCACCGATCCGCGGATCTGCGAAAAGGCGCGCAAGCTGGACCGCATCGCCTTCGAGGAAATGCTGGAAATGGCCAGCCTCGGCGCCAAGGTACTGCAAACGCGCTCTGTCGAGCTGGCGATGCGCTACAAGGTGCCGCTGCGGGTACTGTCGAGCTTCGAGGAAATGGACGACGCGGCGGGAACGCTGGTCTGCGACGAGGAAGAGATCATGGAAAGCAATATCGTGGCCGGTGTGGCCCACTCCCGCGACGAAGCCAAGATGACCCTGGTCTCGGTCGCCGACCGTCCCGGCATCGCCGCCGCGATCTTCACCCCCCTGGCCGAGGCCGGGGTCAACGTGGACATGATCGTGCAGAACATCTCGGAAGATGGCCGCACCGACATGACCTTCTCCTGCCCCACCAACCAGGTGGCGCGCGCAGAGAAGGCGATGGAAGACGCCAAGGCCAAGGGCGAGATCAACTTTCACGGCATCGTCGCCGATACCAATGTGGCCAAGGTTTCGGTCGTGGGGATCGGCATGCGCTCGGCCGCCGGCGTCGCGGCCAAGTTCTTCCGCGTGCTGGCCGACGAGGGTATCAACATCCAGGTCATCACCACGTCGGAGATCAAGATTTCCGTCCTGATCGAACGCAAGTACATGGAACTGGCCGTGCAGGCGCTGCACGATGCCTTCGAATTGGACAAGGCAAGCTGAACCCGGCGCCCCCAAGGCCCTGGACGGGTCTTGAGGGCACACACCGGGCGCGGCCCGCGCCCAGGCCGATTGAATGTTTTCTCATCAAATCGGCGCCACTCGTCACACGCATAGCGGGTATATTCTCGCCCCGTCCGCGAAAAGCGGTTTCCAATGGGGCGCGCAATGCTCTATTGCTCCGGATCGCATCCACCGGAGAGGCGCGGGAAGACATCCATGCCGACAAATACCGAATCGGAAAGCCGCAAGCTGCTTGGCCGGCTTCGCGACACGATGGCAGAGGATGCCGCCGGGCAGGCGCGCCTGGACAAGATCACCCATCTGACCGCCGACAGCATGGGGACAGAGGTCTGCTCGATCTACCTGTTTCGCGACAATGAAACGCTGGAGCTCTGCGCCACCCAGGGCCTCAAGGCCGAGGCGGTGCACCAGACCCGCATGAAACTGGGCGAGGGCCTCGTGGGACGCGTCGCCGCCACCGGCAAGACGATCAACGCCGCCGACGCGCCTTCGGCCCGCGGCTTCCGCTACATGCCGGAAACCGGGGAAGAGATCTATTCCAGTTTCCTCGGCGTGCCGATCCAGCGCCTCGGCTCCAAACTGGGGGTGCTGGTCGTTCAGTCCAAGCAGGCGCGCGAATTCACCTCGGACGAGGTCTACGCACTCGAGGTCGTGGCGATGGTCCTGGCCGAGATGACGGAACTGGGCGCCTTCGTCGGCGAGGGCGCGGCGCTCAAGGCGCGCCACACCCAGTCGCTGCTGTTCCGCGGCGGCACCGGTCAGGAAGGCAGCGCGATGGGCAATGCCTGGCTGCACGAACCGCGCGTGGTCGTCACCAACCCGGTGGCTGACGACCCCGACACCGAACTGCAGCGCCTGCATGACGCGGTGGACCAACTGCGTGTCTCGGTGGACGAGATGCTGGCCGGCGCCGGCGGCGAGGGCGAGCACGCCCAGGTGCTCGAAGCCTACCGCATGTTCGCCAATTCCAAGGGTTGGATGCGCCGCATGGAAGAGGACATCGCCCGCGGCCTTTCGGCCGAGGCGGCGGTGGAAAAGGAACAGTCCACGGCCCGCGCCCGCATGGCGCAGGTCAACGACACCTACCTGCGCGACCGTCTGCACGATCTCGACGACCTGTCGAACCGCCTGCTGCGCATCCTCACCGGCCAGGGCGCCCAGACCGGCGCCGAACTGCCCGACAACCCGATCCTGATCGCCCGCAACATCGGCCCCGGCGAACTGCTGGAATACAACCGCAAGCTCAAGGGCGTGGTGCTGGAAGAAGGCTCTGTCGGCAGCCATGCCGCCATCGTCGCCCGCGCGCTGGCAATCCCGCTGGTGATCCATGTCGACCGCATCACCAACGAGGCCCTGAACGGCGACCAGATCCTTGTAGACGGCGACCAGGGCATCGTGCACCTGCGCCCCGACGACACCGTGGTCAGCGCCTTCCGCGACAAGATGGCGATGCAGGCCAAAGCCCAGGAACGCTATTCCTCGATCCGCGACACCGATTGCGTCTCTGCCGACGGGGTGCGCGTGCACCTGCACATGAACGCCGGGCTGATGGCCGACCTGCCCTCGCTCGAAGGCTCTGGCGCCGAGGGTGTGGGCCTGTTCCGCACCGAGCTGCAGTTCCTCGTCCGCAACAAGATGCCCAAGCGCACCGAGCTGGTCGAGATCTACGCCCAAGTGCTGGATGCCGCGCAGGGCAAGCGCGTGATCTTCCGTACCCTCGACATCGGCTCGGACAAGGTGCTGCCCTACATGAAATCGCTGGACGAGCCCAACCCGGCGCTTGGCTGGCGGGCGATCCGGGTGGCGCTGGACCGTCCCGGCGTGATGCGGATGCAGCTTCAGGCGCTGGTGCGCGCTGCCAATGGCCGCCCGCTGACGATCATGTTTCCCTTCATCGCCCAGTACGAGGAATACGCCCGCGCCCGCGACGAGGTGGACAAGGTGCTGGCCCGCGAACGTCGCCTGGGTCACCCGGTGCCAGAGCGCATGGAGGTGGGCGCCATGCTGGAAACCCCCAGCCTGGCTTTCGCCTCGCGCCGTTTCTTCGAAGAGGTGGAATTTCTCTCCATCGGCGGCAACGACCTCAAGCAGTTCTTCTTTGCCGCCGACCGCGAAAACGAGCTGGTCCGCCGCCGCTACGACACGCTCAACATCTCCTTCCTCAGCTTCATCGAGAACATCGTCGAACGCTGCGAAAGCACCGGCACACCGCTGAGTTTCTGCGGCGAGGATGCCGGCCGCCCGATCGAAGCGCTGGTGCTGGCCGCCATCGGGCTGCGCTCGCTCTCGATGCGGCCCGCCTCGGTCGGACCGGTGAAATCGCTCTTGATGCGCTATTCGCTGAAAGAGGTGCGCGACGTGATCGAGGAATCCAAGATGCGCGGTGAACAATCGGTACGGCAGGCCGTCATGGAGTACCTGCGCGACAATTCCTGATCGCGGCGCCTCACGCCAAGTTGCCCTGCACCGCCTTGACAGGTGCCGCCCCTGCTTCAACTCTGCCCCGACACGACAGACTTGGGGACAGACATGCACAAACCGATCCTGACCGGCCTTTTCATCCTGGCCGGGGCCGCCGCCCTTGCCCATTCCGGGGTTCAGAACCAGGCCGTTCTGGCGCGCATGGAGGCGATGAAATCCATCGGCGACGCGATGAAGGTGCTGGGCCGCATGGCCAAGGGACAGGCGAGTTTCGACGCCAGCGCCGCGCAAGACGCCGCCGCGGGCATCGCGCGCCATTCCGCGGACACCCCTGCGCTGTTCACCGCCCGGGAAACCGATCCGAAGTCCGAGGCCAAACCCGCGATCTGGACCGATTTCGCCGATTTCACGGCCAAGGCCCGGGCGCTGGAAACCGCCGCCCTGGACGTGTCGAAATCGCTCACGTCGCCGGACGACCTGGTGCCTGCCGTGCAACGGCTGGGCCAGGCCTGCAAATCCTGCCACAGCCTCTACCGGGAATGACCATGTCGCTGAACCGCCGCCAGTTCCTTGCCTCGACGCTTGCCGTCACGGCCCTGCCCCGCTTTGCCCTGGCTGCCCCGCACCCGCTGCGGGCAGAACCCGTGGTCTCGCAGATCCTCGATGCCGGAGAGGGGCAGACGGCGGGCTTTGGCTTCAACGGCTCGA
Source organism: Mameliella sp. AT18 (assembly GCF_028807275.1). Taxonomy (NCBI): domain Bacteria; kingdom Pseudomonadati; phylum Pseudomonadota; class Alphaproteobacteria; order Rhodobacterales; family Roseobacteraceae; genus Antarctobacter; species Mameliella sp. AT18. Next base: position 5,542 of record NZ_JARAMO010000080.1, on the reverse strand, counting down.
CCCCCGGTCCGGAACTGCGCCTGCGCGCGGGTGAGCGCCTTTCGGTCGCGTTTGAAAACAATCTGCCCGATCCCACCGCCGTGCACTGGCACGGCATCCGCATTGCCAACGCGATGGACGGCGTGCCCGGCCTGACGCAGGAGGCGGTCGCTCCCGGCAGCACGTTCGACTATGAATTCGTCGCGCCGGACGCGGGCACCTACTGGTATCACTCGCATCACCAGAGCTGGGAACAGGTGGCGCGCGGTCTCTACGGCCCGCTCATCGTCGAAGAGGCCACGCCCCCGGATGTCGACCACGACATCACCGTGATCCTCGACGACTGGCGGCTGGAGCCTTCCGGCAAGATGGCGGGCGATTTCGGCAACATGCATGATTTCGCCCATGCCGGCCGGCTGGGCAATTTCGCCAAGGCGATCCTCCCGGAGATCACGGTGAACCGGGGCCAGCGCCTGCGCCTGCGCATCATCAACACCGCCACCGCGCGGGTCTTTCCGCTGGCGCTCGACGGGATCGCGGGCCGTGTCGTGGCGCTGGATGGCCGCCCCCTGCCGGAACCGCGCGACCTGTACCAGGTCTCGCTTTCCCCCGCGCAACGGATCGACGTGATCGGGGACGTGACCGACACGGTCCGCTTTCTCTTTCCCACCCCGGAAGAGGCCTTTGTCATGGGCACGCTGGAACCCGGCCAGGACCCGGTGACGCCGCGCGAGGCACCCGTTGCCGCCCTGCCCGACAGCCCCCGCCCGACACCCTCGGACAATCCCCGCGCCCTGACCCTGCGGATGCAGGGCGGCGCGATGGGCGGGCAGCACGCGGGCGATGACATCTGGTCCTTCAACGGCGTCTCGGGCCTGCCCGACAGCCCCTGGGCCAGCTTCGACCGGGGGGAGACCGCGCGCCTGCGCCTCGTCAACGACACCGCCTTTCCGCATGGCATCCACCTGCACGGCCACCATTTCCACGAGGTGAACGAGGACGGCAGCCCCGGCGACCTGCGCGACACTACCCTGCTGATGCGGGGCGAGACGCGCGAAATCCTCGTGGTCTTCGACAATCCGGGCAAGTGGCTCCTGCATTGTCACATGCTGGGGCATCAGGCCTCGGGCATGAAAACCTGGGTCGAGGTGGCGTGATGCGCGCGATTCTGGCCTTTGTCCTCTTGCACCTGCCCGCCCTCGCGGCACATGAACTCGACGGGCGCGACATCGCCGCCGGGCGGGCGATTTATGCCGAAAATTGTGCAAGCTGCCACGGCGTCAACCTGCAGGGCCAGCCGGACTGGCAGACCCCGGACGATCAGGGCATCTACCCCGCGCCGCCGCATGACGAGACCGGTCACACCTGGCACCATGCCAACGCCGATCTCTTCGATTACACGAAACGCGGCGGACAGGCGGTTGTGACAGACCTCGGGCTCAAGAATTTCACCAGCGGCATGCCCAGTTTCGCCGACACGCTTTCGGACGAGGAAATCTGGCAGGTGCTGGCCTATATCCGCTCGACCTGGCCGGACCGCATCCGCGAGATCCACGCCGGCCGCAATCCGCCGCACGACTGACCGGGACGCCCGTCCAGGCAACAGCCCCAAGCAACAGCCCATGAAAAAACCCGATCACAGCCTTCGGCATGTGACCGGGTTCCAGGACTGTCTACACGAGTTCGCCCCTACCGTTCTGGCCAGAGCGCCGCCCGCGCATTCTGCGCGGATGGAGACCCTATCCCCTGTGCTTTTGGCGCGGCCTTCGGCGAAGCCGGGCCTTTCGTGGGACGGGCGCTTCGTTCCGGGGCTTTCCGCCCCGGTACGACTCACTTACCGCGGTTAAGCCTAATTCCGCGTTAACCGCGGTTCCGCCATCTGGGTTTTCAACTCGGCCACCAGTTCGTCGCGCGGCAGGCCGGATCGCTCGGACAGGGCCAGCAGGCCGAAATGCACATGCGCCATCTGCTGGTAGTAACTGGTATAGGCGTAATTCGTCGCCGCCCCCGCCACGGCCCCCAGTACCGGCACCGTCTGCGCCGCCAGTTTCTGGCCCATCGCGACCGAGAGTTTCGGCGCGATCCGGGCAATCAGGCTGTGCACCGCCGCGCCCGTCACCGTCACCCGTGCCGCGAGAAAGCCCATATCGGCGCCGTCGTCCGCTTCCAGCGGGCCTGCCACGGCAAAGACCGTCAGACATTCCCGCGCCACTGCCGGGTCATCGGGATCGAACCCGTATTCCGCCGCGATTCCTTGGATTGCCCGCAACAGCACCGTCACAGTAACCGGCAATTCCGCCAGCGCCGTCGGCAACCCGCCCGATCCGCCCGCAGCCCCCATCGCCGTGGCCAGCGCCGTGTTCAGCCAGCCCTTCTGGTCCGGCACCACGCCGCGCGACTGCTGCGCCGCCTGAAGGGCGACGGTCAGCGCCCGCCGAGTCCCCTCTTCCAGCCGGTCCTTGGCATGGTCGGGCAGCCGTTCCAACAGATTGCCCGCCTGCCCGCCGATCAGCGACAACACCTGCATCCCGATCGACCCGGCCTCGTGATAACGCTTGGCCAGGGCGGCAATTTCCGCCTTGTGGTGCAGTACCGGCAATGTCGTGTCAGTCACGTCTGGGCCCTCCTCGATCCTCACAAAGATGGGATCTGAGCGGCCCGCGATCAAGCCGCGCGCGTCACCGGACCCGTGACACCGGCCCAGGCACCGGGCACCAGCTCCAGCCCCAGCACCCGGTCCGGGTTGGTCGGCGGCGGCATCTCGACCCCCTCAAGACGCTGGAAACCGAAGCGGGCGTAATACGGCGCATCCCCCACCAGCAGCACCCGCGCAAAGCCCTGTTCCTCTGCCCGCGCCACCGTGTCCCGGATCAACGCCGCGCCCAGCCCCTCGCCCTGGGCGATGGGGTGCACCGCGACCGGCCCCAGGAGAAGCGCGTCGTGATCGCCCACGCGCACCGGCCAATAGCGAATCGCCCCGCCGATGGTCCCGTTCTCGTCCCGAGCCACCCGGCACAGGGGCGCCACAGGCGCCACATCCTCGCGCAGGCGGTAGGACGACAGCGCCGTGCGTCCCGGCGCAAAGGCCAGGTCGAAGAGGGCCTCGACCTCCCACCAGTCATCCGCTGTTTCCTGTGCAAGCGTGAACACCAGTCCTGCCCCCTGCCCCCGTGCATTCCGGCGCAAGGCCGCGTATCACGCGACAAACTCACGCGCAAACAGGAGCGACACCCTTGTTCTATCGTCCCGAGGACGGCCACGGCCTGCCGCACAACCCGTTCAACGCCATCGTGACACCCCGCCCCATCGGCTGGATTTCGACCCGGGGAGCCGACGGGCACGACAATCTGGCCCCCTATTCCTTTTTCAACGCGGTCGCCTATGTCCCGCCGCAGGTCATGTTCGCCTCGACCTCGGCCAAGGAGGACCGCGGCGACACCAAGGACAGCGTCGCCCAGATCCGCGAAACCGGCGTGTTCTGCGTCAACATCGTGGAATACGAGATGCGCGACGCGATGAACGCCACCTCGGCCTTCTTCGGCAAGGAGGTCGACGAGTTCGCCGAGGCGGGTCTTGAGAAAGCGGAGTGCGAGACCATCGCCTGTGCGCGCGTGGCGGCGGCCCCCGCCAACCTGGAATGCAAGCTGACCCAGATCGTGCAACTGCCCGGCAAGGCGAATTTCGCCGTCTTCGGAGAGGTGACAGGCGTGCATATCCGCGACAATTGCCTGGTCGACGGCATCTTCGACGTGCTGACCTTCAACCCGCTCAGCCGCATGGGCTATCGCGACTACACCGTCGTGCGCGAGAAATTTCCGCTGAAGCGCCCGGGAGAGTGACGACGCAGCCCCACGCTGGCGCCTTGGACAGCGGCTTCGGATACCGCACGACAGCGCCGGGCGATCAACGGCTGTATACGGGGAGCGGACTGTTCAACGTCATGTCCGCTCCCCGACATCGGTCATCCGCCTGAGGTGCGGCGAAAGCTGGCAAAGAGTCCTTGTTGTCCGATGCTGCGCATCCCACGAATGGCGGCTTTGTTCAGCCAGACATGAGAACCAGTGCCCCCACAAAAACATTGATACCAATTGTCCAAACATCAAATGCCAGCATCGGCCATCTGTTGAATGTGCTAATCGTCAGTGGACTCAGCAGCCAAGACAGAGGCCCGGTCGTTCGGACTTGAACGGATTTCCTAATTCGCAATCCGCACCATATGGACACAACGCCGAAGAGGAAAAATAGGGGCGGGAACACGGTGGTCGCGAGCATGATTGCCATCAATGCAAAAACGAACGGCAAAACAGGTTTTATCTCATCTTCGGTTGGTCCCTGATATTTCTCGTATAGTGGAGGAAATCCCTGACTGACCTGTAGGGCAACAATCAGATAAAGGCACCCTGCAAAGGAGAACGCTATAATAAAGACCATAACTTGCATTAGACGTCATCCAATGAACAGAATTCAAGTAGTTGCATGATTGCAATCGCTTCTTCGTGTGTTCAATTACCGCGGCCACTGGCGAAGCCCAAGCAAAAGCCCACTCCGTCCCGCAAACCCGTCACTCATACAACCAACCGCGAAGGTCCGCGCCGACCAACCGGCTCGTATCGTGCACTCGCCGCTTCGGACTGCAACCCTCCACCCCGTATGCCCTCCATGCGGATCCGCATGGCCCCGCCCTCTCGCATTCCGGTGCCGGGCGTGCTACCACTGCGCTGCAACGATGGAGGCAGTGATGGACCAGACCCTTTGAACCCCTGACATTTTCCCAGAGTTCAAAGGAGGCATCATGCCTGATCCATCCATGCCGGGTCCTTCCCTGCCCGCGCCAGACGCGGCCTTTCCCATCATCCTGCCCGACGGTACCCCGCATCGCGGCACGGTTTTCCTGAAAAACGTGATCGACCATCCACGCTTCGAGGTCGGCGACTACACCTACGCCTCGGACTTCGACCCGCCTGAGGACTGGGCGGCGCGGCTGGCCCCCTACCTGTTCCCCTTCAGCCAGGAAAAGCTGCGCATCGGCAAATACTGCCAGATCGCCCACGGGGTCCGGTTCATCGGCAGTTCGGCCAATCACGCGACCGACGGGCTGACCACCTTTCCCTTTGCGGTCTTCGACCCGTCGACCATGCTGGGTTACCAGCCCGACAGCCGCGACACGGTGATCGGCCATGACGTCTGGCTGGGCTATGGCGCCCGGGTCCTGCCCGGCGCGCGGATCGGCAATGGCGTCATCGTCGGCGCAGGCGCCGTGGTGCGCGGCACGGTGCCCGATTACGCCGTCGTCACCGGCAACCCGGCGCAGGTGGTCAAGATGCGGTTTGCCCCGCAAGAGATCGAGACGCTCAACGCGCTGGCCTGGTGGGACTGGCCCCCCGAGCTTGTCGCCCGGGCCCGTCCGGCGCTGGAGGCCAGCGACGTTGCCGCGCTGCAGCAAATCGCACCGGCAGATCCCGGCTGAGCGCGAAAAAGGGCGCCCTTTCGCGGGCGCCCTTAACGAAACCTTGCCGGTTTGTACAAAATGCTGAAAACGGCGTACGTTTTGTACAAAACGTAC
>NZ_JARAMO010000079.1:0-3620 GCF_028807275.1 Mameliella sp. AT18 | reverse complement strand
TGCCTCTCCTCCTCCCTGGCACCGCCGCATCAGAATTCCGGGTCGCGCGACCCGACCAATTTGTCAGGCCCCTCTCCTCCTCCCTGGGGTCTTTCAATGGCAGCGGCGCCTCTCCTCCTCCCTGGCGCCGCTGCCCAAACCAGTTTCGGGGCCCCTCTCCTCCTCCCTGGGGTTCCGTAGCCTCAGCCCGCGATGCACTGCATCGCGGGCTTTTTTCTGCGCTTTGGTCCGCCCGTAGGATGGGTGCTTGCACCCATAGCCCGCTCCGCCGGGAGCACGCGGCCACCGGCCCCCTTCCCCTTGGCGCGCCCTTGTCGTAGACCCACCGCCAACACTGGACGAGGACAAGACCCATGCCGCTGGAAAAGAGCTTCAACGCCGCCGAGGCCGAACCGCGCCTCACCCGGAAATGGCTCGACACCGGCGCCTTCCGCGCCGGCGCCAACAAGAGCCGCGACGAAAGCTTTACCATCATGATCCCGCCGCCGAACGTGACCGGCGCGCTGCATGTGGGTCATGCCTTCAACAACACCCTGCAGGACATTCTGATCCGCTGGCACCGGATGCGCGGCTTCGACACGCTCTGGCAGCCCGGACAAGACCACGCCGGCATCGCCACGCAGCTGCAGGTCGAGAAGAAGCTGAAGGCCGAAAGCAACCTGCGCCGCACAGACCTGACGCGGCAGGAATTCCTCGACAAGGTCTGGGAATGGAAGGGCCAGTATGGCGGCACCATCGTCAACCAGCTACAACGGCTGGGCTGTTCCTGCGACTGGAACCGCAACGCCTTTACCATGGCCGGTGCGCCGGGTGATCCAAAAACCGGGCACGAGAACAGCCCGAATTTCCACGATGCGGTCATCAAGGTCTTTGTCGACATGTACGACAAGGGGCTGATCTATCGCGGCAAGCGGCTGGTCAACTGGGATCCGCATTTCGAAACCGCGATTTCCGATCTCGAGGTTGAGAACATCGAGGTCGCAGGCCACATGTGGCACTTCAAGTACCCGCTCGCCGGTGGCGAAACCTACGAATATGTCGAGAAGGACGAGGACGGCAACGTTACCCTGCGCGAGACGCGCGACTATATCTCGATCGCCACCACGCGCCCCGAAACCATGCTGGGCGATGGCGCCGTCGCCGTGCACCCGGACGACGAGCGTTATGCCTCCATCGTGGGCAAGCTCTGCGAGATCCCGGTCGGCCCAAAGGACCACCGCCGCCTTATCCCGATCATCACCGATGAATATCCCGATCCGGACTTCGGCTCCGGTGCGGTCAAGATCACCGGCGCGCATGACTTCAACGACTACCTGGTGGCCAAGCGCGGCGGCATCCCGATGTACCGTCTGATGGACACCCGCGGCCAGATGCGCGCCGACGGCGAAGCCTATGCCAAGGCTGCTGAAATCGCCATGCAGGTGGCAGAGGGCGACCGCGCCCTGACCGAGGCCGAGGCGGATTCGATCAACCTGGTCCCGGATCACCTGCGCGGTCTGGACCGCTTCGAAGCACGCGAAAAGGTCATCGCCGAGATCACCGCCGAAGGTCTGGCGGTCATGACCACCTCCGACGATCCGCGCCTTGGGCCGAAACCCAAGCTAAAGAAAGGCGAGGAAGAACCGCCCGTCACGCAGGTGCCGCTGGTCGAGGCCAAGCCGATCATGCAGCCCTTCGGCGACCGGTCCAAGGTGGTCATCGAACCGATGCTGACCGACCAATGGTTCGTCGATGCGGAAAAGGTCGTCGGCCCGGCGCTGGACGCCGTGCGCAACGGCGACATCAAGATCATGCCCGAGAGCGGCGAGAAGACATATTATCACTGGCTGGAAAACATCGAGCCCTGGTGCATCAGCCGCCAGCTGTGGTGGGGGCATCAGATCCCGGTCTGGTACGGGCTCGACCTCTCCGCCAGGTCCGGCAAGCAATACGACCAGGAAAACGACGGCGTGCTCGACCTCGTCGAGATGCGCGAGCTTCTGGACGACCAGCGCCTGCTGATCGGCGAGGAACGCCACCACGCCGCGCATGATTTCGAGGCCGTCCGCGCGAAATTCGAGGATGTCCTGGCGGGCCTGCCCACGCCATTGAACCACGCCCGCGTGATCGAGGTCGAGGACCGCAATACCGCCGTGCACCAGTTCGCCGAGGCCCTCGCCCAGTACGAGGCGACACAGGACCCGACGCAGCTTATCTACCCGGTCTGGCGCGAATCCGACGTGCTCGACACCTGGTTCTCCTCCGGTCTCTGGCCGATCGGCACGCTGGGCTGGCCCGAGGACACCGAGGAAATGCGCCGCTATTTCCCGACCTCGGTTCTGATCACCGGGTTCGACATCCTGTTCTTCTGGGTTGCCCGGATGATCATGATGCAATTGGCCGTCGTGGATCAAAAACCCTTCCACACCGTCTACCTGCACCAGCTCGTCCGCGACGAGAAGGGCAAGAAGATGTCCAAGACCACTGGCAACGTCATCGACCCGCTTGAAATCGTGGACGAATACGGCGCGGACGCGCTGCGCTTCACCAATGCGGCGATGGCCTCCATCGGTGGCGTGCTGAAACTCTCAGTCGACCGGATCGCAGGCTACCGCAACTTCGGCACCAAGCTCTGGAACGCGTGCCGCTTTGCCGAGATGAACCAGGTCTTTGACACGCACAAGTCCAGCTCCGACCCGGCATTTGCCCCCACGGCCCAGCAGACGGTCAACCGCTGGATCATCGGGGAAACCGCGCGTGTGCGGGAAACCGTCGATGCGGCCCTGACCGATTACCGGTTCAACGACGCGGCAAACGCACTTTACAGCTTTGTCTGGGGCAAGGTCTGCGACTGGTATGTCGAGTTCTCCAAGCCGCTTTTCGGCTCGGAGGACGCTCAGGTGGTGGCCGAGACCCGCGCCACGATGGCCTGGGTGCTGGATCAATGCCTGATCATGCTGCACCCGGTCATGCCCTTCATCACCGAAGAGCTTTGGGACACGCTGGGCACGCGCGACGGCATGCTGGTTCACACCGACTGGCCGACCTACAGCGCCGCCAAGGTCAGCGATGCCAAGGCCGATGCGGAAATGTCCTGGGTGATCTCGCTGATCGAAGGCGTGCGCTCGGCCCGGTCGCAAATGCATGTACCGGCGGGGCTCTATGTGCCGATGCTGGTCAAGGGCATCGGCGCCGAGGAACAGGCCGCCTGGGACCGCAACCAGGCGCTGATCCTGAAACTGGCCCGGATCGAGGGGCTGACCTCGGTCGATGACTTCCCCAAGGGCTGCGTGACGGTTCCCGTGGGCCAGGCCACCTTTGGCCTGCCCTTGGCCGACATCATCGACGTGGACGAAGAAAAGGCCCGGCTGGAAAAATCGCTGGGCAAGCTTGCCAAGGAGATCGGCGGCCTCAAGGGGCGGCTGAACAACCCCAAGTTCGCCGAAAGCGCCCCGCCGGAAGTGGTCGAGGAAGCCCGCGAAAACCTGGCCGCCCGCGAAGGCGAAGAGGCCAAGCTGAAAGAGGCACTCGCCCGGCTGGCCGAAATCGGCTGAAACGGCCTGACCGCCGACCGGGCGCCTCCGGTGCCCGGCCACAGCTTCTTTGGTTTTCAAAATACCTCGGGGGAGTCGACCGCAGGG
>NZ_JARAMO010000078.1:0-62965 GCF_028807275.1 Mameliella sp. AT18 | reverse complement strand
GGGGTATTTTTGCCAAGAAGAAGCCCGGGGCCGCCTCAGAGACTCAGCAGGCGCTTGGCGTTTTCCTTGAGAATCAGTGGACGCACTTCGTCGCGGATGTCCAGCTCCTCGAAATCCTTCAGCCAGCGATCCGGCGTGATGGCGGGCCAGTCCGAGCCGAAGAGCATCTTCTTCTTCAGGATCGTGTTGGCGTATTGCACGAAGATCTTCGGGAAATACTTGGGCGACCAGCCGGACATGTCGATGTAGACGTTGGGCTTGTGCTGGGCGACCATCAGGCCCTCTTCGGTCCAGGGGAACGAGGGATGCGCCAGCACGATGGGCGTGTCCGGGAAATCCACCGCCACGTCGTCGACATGCACCGGGTTCGAATATTTCAGCCGCATCCCCATGCCGCCGCGCATCCCCGATCCGACGCCGGTCTGGCCGGTGTGGAACAGCATGACCGCGCCTTCCTCGGCAATCGCCTCGTACAGGGGATAGGCCCAGCGTTCGTTGGGGTAGAAGCCCTGCATCGTCGGGTGGAACTTGAACCCCTTGACGCCGAACTCCTTGACCAGGCGGCGCGCCTCGCGGGCGCCGGCCTTGCCCTTGGAGGGGTCGATGCTGGCAAAGGGGATCAGGATGTCGTCGTTCTCGGCGGCGATCTGGGCCACTTCCTCGTTCGAGTAGCGGCGGAAGCCGGTCTCACGTTCGGCATCGACGGGAAAGATCACCGCGCCGATCTTGCGTTCGCGGAAATACTCGGCGGTCTGCTGGACCGAGGGCAGCATGCCGGAGGCGCCCGCCGGGTTCTTGAAATACCTGGCCATGCCGGCCTGGAACTCGTCATAACCGTCGTCGCGGGGGCCGCAGCAGGGTTCCTCGGCATGGGTGTGGATGTCGATGGCAACCAGGTCGTCGACGTTCATCATGGTCTCTCTCCTATGCCTTCGGTCAGCTGGTGGGCGCCTGCACCTTGGCGGCGCGCTTTTCCAGGAAGTCCTTGAGGCGCTGCTTGGCCTCGGGCGTAATGGTGGCCAGCGAGGCGACCATCGCCTCTGTGAAGAGCCCGTCGTCGGCGGACATGTCCGCGATGCGGGGCAGGGCGTTGAGGATGGCGTAATTGGTGAACTCGGCGTTTTCCGCCATGCGGTGCGCGATTTCGCGCGCGCGGGTCAGGGCCGTGCCGTCCTCGACGACGTAGGACACGCCGCCCCAGCGTTCCATGTCACTGGCCGAAACCGACCGCCCGGTCAGCATCATGTCGCCCATCCGCGCCGGGCCGATCAGACGCGAGATGCGGACAGAACCGCCGCCGCCGACGAAGATGCCGCGCGTCCCCTCGGGCAGGGCGAAAAAGGCGCTTTCCTCGGCCACGCGGATATGGGTGCTGGAGGCCAGCTCGAACCCGCCGCCCACGGCCGCGCCGGTGATGGCGGCGACGAAGGGGATCTCGCCCAGTTCGATGCTCTCGAAGGTGCGGTGCCAGAGGCGCGACCCCTTGACCGCCTCGAACAGCGGTTTCTCGGAATGCTCGGCCAGGTCCAGCCCGGCGCTGAAGTTCTTGCCATGACCGTGGATCACGCCTGCGCGGGCCTCGGTGGTGGCGCGGGCCACGGCCTGGCCCAGCGCGATCACGAAACGGTCGGACAGCGCATTGCGCTTGTCCGGGCGGTTCAGCCCGATGACGGCGATGTCGCCGTCCAGTTCATAGGTGATCAGGCCGTCGCCCATCGTTTCCGGTTGTGCCGTCATGTCGGAAAACTCCTACCCAGGGTGCCGCGCTGGCGGTAAATTCGTTTCCAAGTAAACAATTTCCGCCGCCGGAGTCAATCGGGCTTGCGCCTGGGGCTGGTGGCATATCCGCTTTTCCTTGCGGGGCTTCTGGTATACCAAAATGACGAAACGAGGCGCCGGGGAGGACGCATGAGTGATCTGAAACTTGCCGCGGGCATGTCGCGGCTGGGCACTGAATCCGCCTTTGTCGTGCTGGCGCGGGCCGGAAAGCTGGCCGCCGAGGGGCGCGACATCATCAACCTGGGCATCGGGCAGCCGGATTTCGCCACGCCCGAGCACATCGTCGAGGCCGGGATCAAGGCGCTGCGCGACGGCCACCACGGCTATACGCCGGCCAATGGCATTCCCGCCCTGCGCGAGGCGGTGGCCGCCGACCTGCACCGCCGCCACGGGGCAGAGGTGAACCCCGACAACGTGGTTGTGGTGCCGGGTGGCAAGCCGACCATGTTCTTTGCCGTCCTCATGTTCGGCGAACCGGGGGCAGAGATCATGTATCCCAACCCGGGTTTCCCGATCTATGAAAGCGTCATCAAGTATTCCGGCGCCACGCCGGTTCCAATTGCGCTGAAAGAGGAAAACGATTTCGCCTTTTCCGCCGAGGAGGTGCTGGGCCAGATCACCGACAAGACGCGGCTGATCATTATCAACTCGCCCGCCAACCCGACCGGCGGCGTGACGCCCAAGGAAGAGATCGACAAGCTGGTGGCCGGTCTGGCTGACCATCCGCATGTGGCGCTGATGTCGGACGAGATCTATTCCAACATGCTCTATGGCGGGCGTCAGCATGTGTCCTTGCTGAACTATCCCGAGATCCGTGACCGGCTGATCATGCTGGATGGCTGGTCAAAGACCTATGCCATGACCGGCTGGCGCATCGGCTACGCGGTCTGGCCGGATGCGCTGGTGGATCACGCGACGCGGCTGTGCATCAACGACCATTCCTGCGTGAACGCGGCGACGCAATACGCGGGGATCGCCGCTCTGGAAGGGCCGCAGGACGCGGTGCGCGAGATGGTTGCCGCCTTCGACGCGCGGCGGGAGGTGATCGTGCGAGAGCTCAACGCGCTGCCCGGCGTGCGCTGTGCCGATGCGGCGGGGGCCTTCTATGCCTTCCCGAATGTCGAGGGCACGGGCTTGACCTCGAAAGAGGCCGAGACACGCTTTCTCGAAGAGGCGGGCGTGGCCACGGTGGCCGGCACGTCCTTTGGCGCCTGGGGAGAGGGCTATCTGCGCTTTTCCTACGCCAATTCGACCGAGAACATCCTGGAGGCGCTGGCGCGCATCCGCAAACTTCTGTGACGAAAGGCCAAAGCCATGAGCGATACGCAACTGCTGATCTGCGGAAAAAGCTTCAAGCAAGACGAGCGTGACCGGCTGAGCACGGCCTATCCGGCGGTCTTCGTCGACGGGCCGGGCGACATGGCGGGGCTGGATTCGACCCTGCGCGCCAGCATCCGCGCGGTGGCCTACAAGGGGCATGCGCCCTTCGGGGCCGAGCAGATGGACCTGTTCCCGCAACTGGGCGTGATCGCAAACTACGGTGTCGGCTATGATGCCATCGACGTCGAGGCCGCCAGCGCCCGCAGCATCGCGGTGACCAACACGCCGGACGTGCTGTCGGACGACGTGGCCGACCTGGCGGTCGGGCTGATGATCGCCCAGGCGCGGACGATGATCCGGGGCCATGCGCATGTCGCCTCGCAGCGCTGGGCGAAGGAAGGAGAGATCCCGCTCAACCGCAAGGTATCCGGCTCGAGTGTGGGGATCGTGGGTCTGGGCCGCATTGGGCGCGAGATTGCGGACCGTCTGGCGGCCTTCAAATGCGAGATCCACTATTCCTCGCGGTCCGAGAAGGAGACACCGGGCTGGACCTATCACCCGGACGTGGTGTCGCTGGCGCAAGCGGTGGATTTCCTGGTGATCGCGCTGGTCGGCGGGGCCGAGACCAAGGGTCATGTGACCCGCGAGGCAATCCAGGCGCTGGGACCGCGCGGCGTGGTCATCAACATCTCGCGCGGGACGACCGTGGACGAGGGCGCGTTGCTGGATGCGCTTGAAGCGGGCGAGATCGCCGGGGCGGGGCTGGACGTCTACGAGAACGAGCCCAATATCGACCCGCGGTTCCTGAAGCTGGACAACGTGGTGTTGCAGCCGCACCAGGGGTCGGGGAGCGTTGAGACGCGGACAGCGATGGCGGAACTGCAACTGGCCAATGTGGCGGCTTTCCTGAAGGGTGAACCGCTGGTGACGCCGGTCAACTGAGGGCGTTCGGAGGGTTGGGTTGAAACAACCCACCCTACGGAGACGGATCCGCCGGATCTCACATGACCTCGGTCAAGGCAGCGGGTCGCCTGTTGCGCCATCTTGCGCGCAACAGGAGGGACGCCCATGAAAATGCTCATCGCCTATGCCTCGACAGAGGGGCAGACCCGCAGGATCGCCCGGTTTCTCATGGACCGGCTGGCCGATCAGGGACATTCGGTCGAGCTGTTGCCTGTCTCAGAGGCCGGGGACATCGACCTGGCCCGGTTCGACCGGGTGATCCTGGCGGCCTCGGTCCACCTCGGGCATTACCAGAAGGACATGGGCGAATTCGCGGCCAGGCACGGGGCCGCGCTGGACCAGCTGCCGGTGCTTTTCGTCTCTGTCTCGCTGGCCGCCGCCGGGCACGACGCCGAGGAATGGGCCGACCTCGACCGGATCGTGTCGGATTTCGCGCAGGCGACCGACTGGCACCCGAAGAAGGTGGTGCAGGTGGCGGGCGCCTACCGGCCGTCGGAGTACGACATCTTTCGCCGGTTCGTCATGCGCCGGATCGTGGCGGCCAAGGACCCGCAGGCCGACCCGGGCAAGGATCACGAATACACAGACTGGCAGGTGCTGGGCGCGGCCCTGGATGACTGGCTGTCCGCCAAGGGCTGACACCCGGGGGGCAGAATCGGTTAGGCTTCCCTCAAGGGCCCGTGACGGTCGGGCGAAAAAGGGGAGGAAGACCATGACACAGCGCAGCACCGAGGGCCGGGGGCGCCGCTATGACAGCGTGCTCGACACGATCGGAAACACACCCGCGATCCGCATCAACCGCATCGCGCCGGACCACGTCACGGTCTATGTCAAGTTCGAGGCTTTCAACCCGGCGGGCTCGGTCAAGGACCGTCTGGCCATCGGGATCATCGAACAGGCCGAACGGGATGGCACGCTGAAACCGGGGCAGACCGTGGTCGAGGCGACCAGCGGCAATACCGGGATCGGGCTGGCGATGGTCTGTGCCGCCAAGGGCTATCCGCTGGTGGTGACGATGGCCGAGAGTTTCTCGGTTGAACGGCGCCGTTTGATGCGGTTCCTGGGGGCCAAGGTGGTGCTGACACCCAAGGCGCTGAAGGGCTTTGGCATGTATTCCAAGGCCAAGGAACTGGCCGAGACGAACGGCTGGTTCCTGGCCAGCCAGTTCGAGACCGCAGCCAATGCAGACATCCACGCCAGCACCACCGGGCGCGAGATCATGGCTGATTTCGACGGCGAGCGGCTGGATTACTTCGTCACCGGTTACGGCACCGGGGGCACGGTGACCGGTGTGGCGCGTGTGCTGCGCGCGGAACGCCCGGACACCAAGATCATCCTCAGCGAACCGGCGAATGCGGCGATTGTCGGGTCTGGCTATACGAACACCCGCAACGAGGCGCATCAGCCCACCGAGAGCCACCCGAATTTCGAACCGCACCCCATCCAGGGCTGGACCCCGGATTTCATCCCCTGGGTGCTGCAGGAAAGCATCGACAAGGGGTACTACGATGACCTGGTGCCGGTGCCGGGACCCGATGGCATCGCCTGGTCGCGGCGGCTGGCCGCGGAAGAGGGGATCTTTACCGGCATTTCCGGCGGGGCCAGCTTTGCCGTGGCGATGAAGGCGGCAGAAAGCGCGCCGGAAGGCTCTGTCATGCTGGTCATGCTGCCCGACACCGGCGAACGCTATTTGTCGACGCCGCTGTTCGAAGGGCTGCCGGAGGACATGACCGAAGAGGAAATGGCGATCTCGCTGTCGACCCCCACGGCGCAGATGGCCGCGGAATAGCAACGTGGTGCGCGCCCCGGGCATGACCCGGGGCGCGCGGATACCGCAGGGGCGCGGCGCGGGCTCGTCGGCGGATTGTCGCGGATGTCGGCCAAAAGGCGCGTTGAGGCCAAGACCCTGGCGCGGTCAGTCCAAGACTGCCGCGCGACCGCAGGATTAAGCTCTGGGAACCAATTCACTGTTCCCAGGAGCATTCATGCAACGATTTTCGACACTTGCAGCCGCAGCCCTGATCTGTTTCTCGGCTCCGGCCTTCGCAGAGGACGCACCCGAGAAGTGCTGGCAGTCGGCGGTCAGTACCATCCTGTCCAATGACAACGACAATCACACCGGATACGCGACCTGTCTTGCCGCCTGCGAGGCGGACGAGGCCTGCGCGGCCTGGAATTTCCGCCCCCACAGCTTTGACTCTTCGATGGCCGGGCACTGCCAGTTGCTGGGCGATGTCTACAAGACCGAAGCCTCAGACCGCGCCTTTTGCGGCAAGATCGCACGCTGAACCGAGAGGAAACCGACCATGTTCCGCACGCTTTTCCTGATGGCCACGGTCTGCATGACCGCCGTGCCGGCCCTGGCCGAGGACTACGAGCACTGCAAGCTGCTGCCCGGGTCCACCTCTGCCGTGTTCAACTATGAGCAGGTCGGCCCCGCCGCCTGCGAGCAGCTTTGCCGCGATACCGAGGGCTGCATCGCCTGGTCCTACACGCCGCACAACTTCAATCCGAAGTCGGCGCCCGGCGAGTGCCGGACCCTTGCGGACGTTTCGGATGACGAAGGCAGCGATCGCGACTACTGCGGTTTCCTGGATCCGGATGCCAATATCTGAAACGCGGCGCAGCCGATGCCGTGTTAACCTGGCGTCATGACGGAGATTCGGTCCGATACGAAGCTGGCCGGGGCGCCGCCTGTGCGGTTCTCGGCCAGTCACCTGCCGCCCGCGCACCGGATGGAAATCTGGCGCGAGGTCTTTGGCCGCGAGGTGATCCGGCTGGACATGGCGCCGCTGGAGGACGGCCCGATCTTTCATGACGCGGTGTTCCGGGATTTCGGCTCGGCCGCGCTTGGTCTGGGAGTCGTTTCCTCGATCAGTTGCGAGCGGACACCCGAGCTCTTGGGCGATGGCAACAACGATATCATCCTGTTGATCCCGATCGAAGGCACCGTCAGCCTGCAACAGCGTGGGGCAGAGCTGGTGGCCCGGTCCGGTGATGTGCTGGTGCGGCGGTCCGACGATGCGGGCCGCACCCTGTCCAGCAGCGGCCGTTACATGACCGTCACTCTACCGGCCCGAGCGATGGAATGCCGGGTGGCCGACATCGACCGGCTGACCATGACCGTGCTGCCCCGTGGAACCAACGGGCTGAGCCTTTTGACCGGCTATGTCCGGATGCTGATGGCAGAGGACCGGATCGATCCCGCGACGCTGGAGATGATCAGCCTGCATATCGCGGACCTGGCCGGCTGTGCCATCGGTGCCCGCCGCGATGACTGGCATATTGCCAACCAGCGCGGCCTGGCGGCCGCCCGCCTGCGCCAGATCCATGCGGCGATCCGGTTCGGCGCGGCGAACGAGGGGTTCGGCATCGCCGAGGTGGCGGGCGCCATGCGCGTGACGCCGAGCTATATCCGCAAGCTGCTGGCCAGCGAGGGCGATACTTTCACCGCGCTTGTGCTGGCGCGCCGCCTTGACCTGGCGTTCGAAGCCCTGTCGGACCCGGCCCGGGACGCCGTCCCGATCAGCCGCATCGCGCTGGAGGCCGGGTTCGGGGATGTGTC
The DNA here is from genome assembly GCF_028807275.1 of Mameliella sp. AT18. Classification (NCBI taxonomy): domain Bacteria; kingdom Pseudomonadati; phylum Pseudomonadota; class Alphaproteobacteria; order Rhodobacterales; family Roseobacteraceae; genus Antarctobacter; species Mameliella sp. AT18. The sequence continues at coordinate 55,338 of NZ_JARAMO010000078.1, read as the reverse complement.
CTATTTCAACCGGGCCTTCAGGAAACACTATGACGCCACGCCGCGCGACATCCGCGCGGCGCGCAAGGGGTAGCGGTCCGGGCGATCAGATGGACCCGGCCTCGACCATGTAGTTCGACGCGGTGCACATCGCGCTGTCGTCGGAGGCCAGGAACAGCGCCATCCGTGCCAGGTAGACCGGCTCGATCAGGTCCGGGAGGCATTGCCGCTGGCGGTGCTTGTCGATGGCCTCGGCCGTGACCCAGAGCTCTTTCTGCCGTTCGGTCATGATCCAGCCGGGCACGATGGCGTTGACGCGGATGTTGTGCTCGCCGAGGTCGCGGGCCATCGTCCGGGTCAGCCCGTGCACGGCGGATTTCGCGGTGGTGTAGGCGGGCATTCCGCCACCCGCTTCCCACCAGCTGTTCGATCCCATGTTGATGATCGAGCCGCCGCCGGCCTCGATCATGCCGGGCGCGACGGCCTGGATGGCAAAGAACTGGTGGCGGATGTTGGTGGCCATGCGCTCGTCCCAGTATTCGGGGGTCACGTCCTGCCATGTATGGCGGTCGTCGCGGGCGGCGTTGTTGACCAGCACCGTGGCGGCGCCCAGTTTATCGGCGAGACGGGCAAAGCTGGCCTTGAGCTGGTCGATCTCGCGCAGGTCGCAGAAGTCGAAGAGGACCTCTCCGTCGGTCTCGGCGGCGAGTTTTTCGCCGGCCTCGCGGTCGAAATCGACAAAGCCGGTGCGGGCGCCCTGCGCGGCGAAGGCGCGGACCATCTCGGAGCCGATGCCCGAGGCGCCACCGGTGATGAAGACGGTCTTGCCCTTGAGGCTGGGATAGATCGCAAAATCTGGCATGTTGTTCTCCGTGGTTGGCGGGGAAGGGGGCGTTGCCCCCTCTGCGCGTTCCGCGCATTCACCCCCAAGGTATTTTTCAAACCAAAGAAACCCGGGGCCTGTTTCAGGCGGGCAGGTCGTCTTCGAGGAAGTAGCGGATGTTGTCCTCGAAGCTGGTGTCCGGTTCGAGACCGAGGCGCGCGGCCTTTTGCGGGCGGATGTCGTTGCGCCAGCCCTTGAGGATGCCCGCGATCTCGGGCTGGGGCTCCCAGGTGATGAGTTTGGCGGGTTCCGGTCCTGCAACGGCGGTCATGGCGTCGATCATCTGGCGAATGGTCCAGACCTGGCCGGGCATGGTCATGCAGTGGTTCAGCCCCAGGTCCTCGCGCGGGATTTCGGCGCCCTTGACCAGGTTTTCCACGCATTTGCGGGGGCTGAGGTAGAAATGGTGGAAATCCATATCCACCGGGCAGTTGGCGGCCTGGCCCTGCAGTGGCTCGCGAAAGATCGAGGACATGAAGCCCGAGGCGGCGCGGTTCGGTTTGCCGGGGCGGACCGAGATTGTCGGCAGGCGAAAGCCGCGCCCGTCGATGAAGCCGCGCCGGGAGTAGTCGTTGAGCAGCAGTTCCCCGATGGCCTTCTGCGTGCCGTAGCTGATCTGCGGGTTGAGGAAGCTGTCGTCGGTGAAGGGCTGGGGCACCTCGCCGCCGTAGACGGCGATGGAGGAAGTGAAGACCACGACCGGCTGTGTCCCCAGCGCGCGGGCGCGTTCCAGCACGTTGAGATGGCCGTGCAGGTTGACCTTGTAGCCGAAGTCGAAATCCTCTTCGGCATGGGCCGAGACGACCGCTGCCAGCAGGTAGATCACGTCGGTGTCCGGCGCGATGGCTTCGGCGGCGGAAACGGGATCGGTGATGTCGGCCTTTTGATAGGCGACCTCGAACGGCGCGTCGATTTCGGCGGGGGTGACGACATCGGCCAGGGTCAGGCGGGTGATGGGCTTGCCGCGCAGCGTGCCACGCTTTGCCAGCAGGCGGGCGAGTTTCTGGCCGACGAGACCGGCGCCGCCGATGATGAGGATGTTCATGGGGTCTCTCCTTGGTCGAAGATCTGCGGCGCCAGCGCGCCGGGGTGCTGGATGACCTCTGCCGCCAGATGGGCGGCGCGGGACATGGCGGTGCCGAGGCTGGCGCCGGTGGCGCGCGCGGCCAGGAACCCGGCGCCGAAACTGTCGCCCGCCGCCGTGCTGTCGGTGATTTTCGTCACCTCGGGCGGGGTGGTGGTGACGCTTCCGTCTGCCTCGGACCAGCCGTGGCAGGGCGCCTCGCCGTTCTTGATCACCACGCAACTGGCCCCGGCGGCACGATAGCGTTGCAGCGTGTCCTCTGGCGTGGCGTCCTGGAAGGCCAGTTGTTCCTCGTCGAAACTGGGCAGCACGGTATCCGAGACGGCAGCGCCCATGAGCAGGCCCGAGCGCATCGCCTCGGCGCTTTCCCACAGACGCGGGCGCAGGTTGGTGTCAAAGGCGATATGGGCGCCCGCAGCCCGCGCCCGTCCCAGTGCGGCGCAAAGCGTCCTGCGGGCCTCGGGTGCGAGGATGGCCAGGGTGATCCCCGAGAACTGGATCACGTCGCGTTCGGCCATGATCTCGTCCAGCCAGGCGGGATCATCGGCGAGCGTCTTGGCCGCGGACTGGCCGCGCCAATAGGAAAAGCTGCGTTCGCCGTCGCGGGTCTGGATCATGTAGAGGCCCGGCGTCCGGGTCGGGTGGCGGCGGATGGCGTCGTTGGACATGCCCTGCGCGCCGATGAACCGGGCCAGGTCATCCGACATGGCGTCCTCTCCCAGCACGGTGCCATAGCTGACGGTCCATGTGGCGGGCAGAAGGCGGCGCGCGTACCAGGCCGTGTTGAAAGTGTCGCCGGCATAGCCCAGCCGGAACAGGCCGGGGTTTTGCGGCGCCGGGGCCATTTCGACCATGATTTCGCCAAGGGAAAGAAAGCGTGTCATTCGGCGGCCCTTGCCTGCGGTTGGGCGGGCAAAAGCTTGCCCGGGTTGAGGATGCCCCTGGGATCGAAGGCCTGCTTGATGGCCTGCATATAGGCCAGCGCCGCGCCGTGTTCGGCATCCATGAACGATTGCTTGCCGATGCCGATGCCATGTTCGCCCGACACGGTGCCGCCCAGCCGCAGGGCGGTTTCGCCAAGGGCATGGGTGAACTCATGCGCGCGGGCCATTTCATCCGGGTCATTGGGATCGACCGACAGGCCGGCGTGGAAATTGCCGTCGCCGACGTGGCCGACGATGGTGGCGGTCAGGCCGAGGCGGGTGGCATCGGCCTGGCTTTGCGCCACGGCCTCGGCCAGGTGAGAGATCGGCACGCAGACATCCGTGGGCCATATGTGCTTTCCCTTCCCCAGGGCGGCAGAGGCGTAATGCGCGTTGTGACGCATGGCCCAGAGCGCGTTGCGGTCCTCTGTCGTGGTGGCCGTCTGCCAGCCCTCGGCACCGAAATCGGCCGCGATCTCCTCGAAACTTGCCATCTGTTCGGCGACCGCCTGCGGCGCGCCGTGGAATTCCAGGAACAGGTGCGGTTTCTCCGGCAGGCCCGCATCGGCATAGGCGTTGAAGCCGCGCACCATCATGTGGTCCAAGAGCTCGATCCGGGCCATCGGGATGCCGCACTGAATGGTGGTGATGACACATTGCACCGCCTGTTCGACATCCTCGAAACGGCAGGTGGCGGCGGTCACGGTCTCTGGCGTCCCGTGCAGGCGCAGGGTCAGCTCGGTGAGGATGCCAAGTGTCCCCTCGGAGCCGATCATCAGGTGCGTGAGGTCATAACCGGTCGAGGATTTCCGCGCGCGCGAGCCCGAGCGGATCACCGTGCCGTCGGCCATGACCGCCTCGAGCGCCAGAACATTGTCGCGGATCGTGCCATAGCGGACGGCGGTAGTGCCAGAGGCGCGGGTGGCCGCCATGCCGCCGATGCTGGCATCCGCGCCGGGATCGACCGAGAAGAAGAGGCCGGTGGCACGCAGCTCCTCGTTCAGGGCCTTGCGGGTCAGGCCGGGCTGCACGGTGCAGGTCAGGTCCTCGGGGTCGACCGCCAGAACGCGGTTCATCCGGCCCATGTCCAGGCTGATGCCGCCGTGCAGGGCCAGGTGCTGGCCCTCCAGCGAACTGGCGGCGCCATAGGCGGTGACCGGGCAGTCCTGCGCGTGGCAGATCTGCAGAATCTGCGAGACTTCCTCGGTTGTCTCCGGGTAGGCCACCGCGTCGGGCGGCGTATTGGGGTAATAGGTCTCGTTCTGGCCGTGCAGCGTGCATTCGGCGTTCGAGGTGCTCAGCCGGTCTCCCAGCAGCTCCTGCAGCCTGGCTATGGCGGTTTCATGGGGCATTGGCAGCGTCTCCGGCGGCGAAGATGGCAAGAACCACGACTGCCAGCATCGAGGCGGCCATGACGTAGTTGATCCGGCGCTGGTCCCTGTCGGACAGGTTCAGCCGGTGCAGCGTGGCCCCGGCCAGAAGCCAGCCCAGGTGGATCGGTATCCAGATCGTATTGACGATGAGCAGCTTGGTCACCGTCTCGAACATGATGCTGTCGGGCGCGTAGGGAAAGCCCGCAAAAAGCGTGGTGTTGACGGCGTAGGCCTTGGGGTTGATCGCCTGCAAGAGGATGCCGGCCATCACGGCCGGGGGCGCCTTGGCCTCGATGAAGGCGATCTTGCTGCCGGCAAAGGCGATGCGCGCCGCGAGGTAGAGCAGGTAAGCGATCGAGGCCACCATCAGCACAGTGCGCACCACCGGCACCGACAGCACGACGGCGGCGACGCCGGAAATCACGGCAAGCGCCACGAGGTTGGTGCCGATGAAAAGCCCCAGCACATAGGCCAGCCCGGGACGGAACCCGTAGGCGGCGCCCAGCCCGGCGGTCGACAACACCCCGGGACCCGGCGTGATGATCAGGAAAAGGACGGCCAGCGCAAAGGTCAGCATGGGGCAGGCGCCCGTGTCGCTGTCATGTTCTCCTCCTGATCCGGCTGATGTCCGGCCTGCTTGCGTGGCGGCCGGTTTGGTATACCATCTGCAATCAAACCAGCCGGGGCGGGAATGTCAACGGCGTGCGGGACGGCGGGAGGCCGTTTGCGGCCAGGTGCCGCCTTGCCCCGTGCGCCGACCCGCCCCGGCGCGCTCAAAAAGGGGAGGAAGCGCATGTCTGACAAGGTCAAGGTCGGGTTCATCGGGGTGGGTCTCATGGGTCACGGGATGGCGAAGAACCTGCTGGAAAAGGGCCACCCGTTGGTCGTCAAGGGCAACCGCAACCGCGCACCGGTCGAGGACCTGGTGGCGCGCGGCGCGGTCGAGGTGGCGACCCCGTGCGAGATGGCCGCAGCCTGCGACGTGATCCACATTTGTCTTGGCAACGCGCCGCAGGTCGAAAGTGTTTTTCGGGGCGAGGACGGCATCCTTGCGGGGATGCGCGACGGTCTGATCGTGGTGGAATGTTCCACCTCCGATCCCAACGTGACCCTGGCGCTGGCCGCCGAGCTGGGCGAACGCGGCGGGCACATGGTGGACGCGCCGCTGGGCCGTACCCCCAAGGAGGCCGAGGCCGGCACGCTGGACGCGATGGTCGGCGCCGACCCGGAGGTCTTCCAGCGCATCCTGCCGGTGCTGGATTGCTGGGCCGGCAACATCAACCACGTCGGCCCCGTGGGCGCGGGCCACAAGATGAAGCTGATCATGAACACCATCGCCATGAGCTATGCCGCGCTTTATGCCGAGGTGACCTCTCTGGGCGCCAAAGTCGGCATCCCGCCTGCCACGATCCAGCGGGTCATCGGCTCGTCCCGGCTGGGCAACGGGTTCTTCGACACCTTCATGGACTACGCGGTGAATCGGAACCGCGACGCGCACAAGTTTTCCGTGGCCAATGCGTCGAAGGATGTGCGCTATGCCCTGTCGATGGCGGCAGAGGCGGGGGCGCTGTCGCCGATGGCCTCTGCCACGCGGCAATATTTCACCCAGATCGAGGCACAGGGCCATGCCGAGGACTACGTGCCCTGGATCGCCGATCACATCGCGCGGATGAACGGGCTGGACCTGGAGGAAGAGGCCAAGAAGGGCCGCGACTAGCCCGTCGCCCGGCGGATCAGCTGGTAGCCCAGGTCGATCCTCGTTCCCTTGATGTCCTCGCCGTCGCAGGCGGCGAGGGTCAGGCGCGCGGCCTCGCGCCCGATGGCCGCACCGTCGATGCGCACGGTCGTCAGGTCCAGCGCGGCGGCCCCCGCCACGTCGATGTCGCCAAAGCCGGTCACCGCCAGGGCGCCGGGCACGTCGATGCCGCGCCGCCGCGCCTCGCAGAGCGCGCCCACCGCCAGCGCATCGCTGACACAGATCACCGCGTCCGTATCGGGCCAGCGTTGCAGGACCTGCGCCAGCCCCTCGGCCCCGTAGTCCGGCCCGCCCTGGTCCTCGCGGGGCGGCACCGAATGGATGCGCGGCGCGTGCCCCTTCAGCGCATCCAGATAGCCTTTCTCGCGCATGTCGGCGCGGGTGTCGCTGGCGCGGTCTGTCCGCAGAAAGACCGGCGCGCGGCGCCCGGATGCGATCAGGTGGCGTGCCATGTCGCGCCCCGCCTGCCGGTTCGAAAAGCCGACAGCGGCATGGATCGGCACCTCCGGCAGCTCCCAGAGTTCGATCACCGGCAGACCGGCGCCGGACAACAGGCGGCGGGTGTCCTCGGTATGGTCGCTGCTGGTCAGCACCAGTGCATCCGGGCGGCGGCCCAGCAGGGTCGAGACCATCAGCGCCTCTTTCTCGGGCTGGTAGCGCGTGCTGCCCAGCAGCAGTTGCAAGCCGCCCGCGCTCAGCCCCTCTTCAAGACCCCGGATGGTGGAGGCAAAGACCGGCTGTTCCAGCGTCGAGACCAGCGCCCCAACGACGCGCGAGCGCTGGGAGGACAGCGCGCCGGCAGTCTCGTCTCGAACATATCCCAGCTCCATTACCGCCTTCTGCACCTTCTCCAGCGTGTCGGCGCTGACCTTGGACGGGGTGCGCAGGGCGCGGCTGACGGTGATCTTGCCCACCCCCGCCGCCCGCGCCACGTCACCCATCGTCACCCATTTGCGGTCCATGTCGGTCCCTTCGTTTGACAGCGCTCAGGATAGGGTGGTATCGATACCACGCAAGTCATGGTATCGATACCATCTGTCGAGCCATCAAGCGTGCAACAGGGGAAGAGACGCGATGCTGAGCCGCGAACAACAGGATTTCTACGCCGAGAACGGCTATCTCAAGGTCGAGCAGGTGGTGACGCCCGAGGAACTGGCAGAGCTGCAATCCGTGACCGACGGGCTGATCGACGCCTCGCGTGGCATCACCGAAAGCGACGAGCGTTTCGACCTCGACACCGGCCATTGCGCCGACACTCCGCGCCTGACCCGGATCAAGCTGCCGCACAAGCAGGATCCCGTCTATGACCGGATCTTGAAACACTCGAAGGTGACGGAGGTGCTGAACGACCTCCTCGGCCCGGACACGGTGCTGAACACCGCCAAGCTGAACTGCAAGGCGCCGGGTGGCGGTGCGGCGGTGGAATGGCACCAGGACTGGGCCTTTTACCCGGCCACCAACGACTCGCTCCTGGCCTTCGGGCTGATGCTGGAGGATGTGACCGAGGACAACGGTCCGCTGCTGGTGATCCCGGGATCACACAAGGGGCCGGTGCTGAGCCATCACGCGGGCGGCGTGTTCTGCGGGGCGATCGACCCGGACGATCCGCTGTTCGAAAAGGACAGGATCGTCACGCTGACCGGCAAGGCGGGGGACATGACGGTGCATCACGTGCGCCTGCTGCACGGCTCGGCGCCCAATGTCTCGGACCGGGCGCGCAAGATCCTGTTCTACGAATGCGCCAGCGCAGATGCCTGGCCGCTGCTGGGCGGGTCGAGCTACATCCATTCGCTCGGACAGCGTAAGTTCTGGGAGGATTTCCAGGACCGGATGATCACCGGCGCGCCGGTCTTCACGCCACGGCTTGCGGATGTGCCGGTGACGCTGCCCTTGCCCCCGGCGCCGGACAACACCTCGATCTTCAAGACCCAGATAAGCGGCGGCGCCAAGAGCGCCTTTGCCTGAGGGTCCTGCGTGCTGAGACACGCGGGGGAGGGGCGTCGCCCCTCTGCGCTTTGCGCATTCACCCCTGGGTATTTGGGTCAAGAAGAAACATCAGGGACGCGCCTGCAGCTTCTTCTTGGTCCAAATACCCTCGGGGGAGTCGACCAGAGGGAGACGGGGGCAGCGCCCCCTTACCCGATTTCCACGGCCGAGCCGTCCGCCAGCATCGCGTCGATGTCCAGTGGCGCCTTGAAGCCGTCCTTGACCTTGTGCTCAAGCTCGGACTCGAGCTTCTGAACCTCCTGGACGCGGCCAATGACCTCGTCGATCCGCGCAAAGGGGATCACCACGACGCCGTTGCGGTCGGCGACAATCATGTCGCCGGTGGCGACATGGCAGCCGCCGACGGTCGCGCTGGCCCCCAGGGTGCCGGGACCCGATGTATAAGGCGAATTGGGGTTCAGCCCGGTGCACCAGGCGGGCAGGCCGGCGGCGACGATGCCGGCGTAGTCGCGCATCGGCCCGTCGGTGACGAAACCGGCGGCGCCCGCGTTTTTGAGCATCCCCGAGAGCTGGTCGCCGATGGTGGCGCGGTCCTGGTTGCCGTGGGCCGCATGGACCACAATGTCGCCCGGCGTCAGCAGGTTGACCGCTGCGAGTGTGGCGATGATGTCCGCGGGGCCGCTGTCGGCCACCAGTGCGGGGCCCACCGCGTGACAGTCGAGGTCACGCCCGAAGCCGATGGGCGCGATGGGTGTTGCCATTGCCCCCATGCCGCCCATCGCGTCGCAGAGGAAGGCGGTCTCGACTCCTTGCAGGGCGGCAATCTGCGCCTCTGTCGGGCGGGGGGCACCCTTGACGATGGTCAGGCGGGGCGGTTCTCCGATCATTGGTCAGTCTCCTTGGCAAGTGGTGTGTCCGGGTCGGGCAGGCGCCAGAGCAGGCGGATATAGGCCAGCCCCGAGGCGGTGGCGGTACAGCGGGCCTTCTGCAGCTGGATTTCTTCGGCGGGCAATTCGCGCAGAAGGGCCAGTTCCTCCATCCGGTCGCATTGCACCAGCGAGGAGAGCAGGTCGTATTTCACCTCGATCCCGGCAAGTGCTGCAATGCGTTCAGGGGCCTTTTCGCCCAGATCCGCCATGCGTGCGGCGATGGCCTCTGACCATTCCTGCCGGGTTTCGGCAAAGCAGAGGCCCGCCACGGCGGGGGTTTCGGTCGAGATTTCAAGGCAGGGCGCGTGCGCAATGTCCACGCAGGCGGTGGGGGCCTTGCCCAGGTCCACCGCCGTCTCGACGCAACTGCGCAGGTTGTCGAGGTCGAGACGCGGCTCTGCCTGCAGGGGGGCTGCCAGCAGCAGCGCGGCCAGCGTCAGGGGCGCCATCCGCTGCGCGGCGGGGCGTGTCGTCATGGTCAAGTCCTCCCGGCCTGGGGGCGGTTTGCGCCCTCTCTTGCCCGGCCTCCCGCCGAGCGGCTTGCATTTGGTATACCAAATTGGAACACTCGCACAAGAGAACAGACCTGCCAGAATCGGCGGGCGTCCCAAGGGAGGAAGGACATGTCTGACACTCGCGCCAACAAGCGGTTCCGCTCGCAGGAGTGGTTCGACAATCCCAACAACCCGGGCATGACCGCGCTTTATGTCGAGCGTTACCAGAACCAGGCCTTTACCCGCGAGGAACTGCAGGGCGAAAAGCCGATCGTCGGCATCGCCAATACCGGCAGCGATCTGGCGCCCTGCAACAAGATCCACGTCTTCCTGATGGACCGGATCAAGGCGGGCATCCGCGAGGCCGGGGGCATCCCGATGGAATTCCCCGTCCACCCGATCCAGGAGACCGGTAAGCGGCCCACTGCCGCGCTGGACCGCAACCTAGCCTACCTGAGCCTTGTCGAGGTGCTGCACGGCTATCCCATCGACGGGGTGGTGCTGACCACGGGCTGTGACAAGACCACGCCGGCCATGCTGATGGGCGCGGCGACGGTGGATATTCCCGCCATCGGGCTGAACGGCGGGCCGATGTTGGACGGCTGGTGGAAGGGCAAGCGCGCCGGCTCGGGCACCATTGTCTGGGAAAGCCGCCGCCTGCTGGCCGAGGGCAAGATCGACTACGAGGAATTCATGGGCCGCGTCTGTTCCAGCGCGCCCAGCCTGGGCCATTGCAACACGATGGGCACCGCCAGCACGATGAACGCCATGTCCGAGGCGCTGGGCATGACCCTGACGGGCTCCAGCGCCATTCCCGCGCCTTTCCGCGAGCGTATGGCGATGGCCTATGAGACCGGGCAGCGCATCGTCGAGATGGTCTACGAGGATCTCAAACCCTCGGACATCCTGACCCGTGAAGCCTTCGAGAATGCCATCGTGGTCAACAGCGCCATCGGTGGATCCACCAATGCGCCGCCGCACCTTCAAGCCATCGCGCGCCACGCCGGGGTGGAACTGAACGTCAAGGACTGGGAGACCATCGGCTTTGACGTGCCCTTGCTGGTCAACATGCAGCCGGCGGGCGAATACCTGGGCGAGAGCTTCTTTCGCGCGGGGGGCGTGCCGGCGGTCATGGGAGAACTGATGAGCGCCGGGCGGTTGCACGCCGGGGCGATGACGGCCACGGGCAACAACGTGGGGGTGAACCTGGCCGGGTGTGACAGTCTGGATACCGAAGTGATCAAACGCTACGACGCGCCGATGCGCAGGAATGCCGGGTTCAAGGTGCTTTCAGGCAACCTGTTCGACAGTGCCTTGATGAAGACCAGCGTGATTTCCGAGGACTTCCGCAAGCGATTCCTGTCGGAACCCGGCAACGAGGGGGTCTTCGAGGCCCGCGCCGTGGTTTTTGAAGGCCCCGAGGATTACCACGACCGGATCAATGACGAGAGCCTCGGCATCGACGAACGCACGGTGCTGTTCATCCGCAACGTGGGCTGTGTCGGTTATCCCGGCTCGGCCGAAGTGGTGAACATGCAGCCGCCCGATGCGCTGATCAAGGCGGGGATCACCCATCTGCCGACGGTGGGGGACGGGCGCCAGTCCGGGACTTCGGAAAGCCCGTCGATCCTGAACGCCTCACCGGAATCGGTGGTGGGCGGCGGGCTGGCCTTCCTGCAGACGGGCGACCGTGTGCGGCTGGACCTGAACGCCAGCCGCATGGATGCGCTGGTTTCGGACGAGGACTGGGCCGCGCGGCAAGCGGCCTGGGAGGCGCCGGAGATCGTCAGCCAGACGCCCTGGGAAGAGATCTATCGCACCCATGTCGGCCAGCTTGGCGACGGCGGCTGCCTGGAACTGGCGACGGCCTATCAGCGCATCGCCAAGGATCTGCCCCGCGACAATCACTGAACACGGTTCGGGGCGGTGACGCGGGAGGGGGGCTCTGCCCCCCGCCTTCGGCTCCCCCCGGAGGTATATATTTGCCCAAAGAAACATGGGGGAGGGACATATGAGCCAGACAATCATCATCACCGGCGGTGCGCGCGGGATCGGCAAGGCCTGCGCCGAGGCCTTCCTGGCGGCGGGCTGGAAAGTCGGGATCGTGGGGCGGACCGAGGCATCGGTGGCCGAGATGGCGGGTAGCCACGAGAACGCGCTGGCGCTGCCCTGCGACGTGGTGGACGAGGCACAGGTGGACGCGGCTTTCGACAAGGCGTTGTCGGAATGGGGCCGGATCGACGCGCTGTTCAACAACGCGGGCGTGTCGGTCATGGGTGGCCCGGTGGACGAGATCAGCGTTGATGACTGGCGCCGTTGCATCGAGATCAACCTGACCGGGTCCTTCATCTGCGCGCGCGCGGCCTTTGGCCGGATGCGGGCACAGGACCCGCAGGGCGGGCGGATCATCAACAACGGGTCGGTCTCGGCCCATGTGCCGCGCTGGGGGTCGGCGCCCTACACGGCGTCGAAACATGCGATCACCGGGCTGACGCGGTCTCTGTCGCTGGACGGGCGGCCCTACAACATCGCCTGTGGGCAGATCGATATCGGCAACACCTTGACCGACATGGCCGAGAAGATGACCAAGGGCGTGCCGCAGGCCGATGGCTCCATCGCGGTGGAGCCGGTCATGGACGTGTCGAACGTGGCGAAATCGGTGCTGCACATGGCGTCCCTGCCGCTGGAGGCCAACGTGCAGTTCATGACCGTCATGGCAAGCGCGATGCCCTATATCGGGCGGGGCTGAATACTGTCCCGGGCCCATGTTTCTTTGGGCCCGAAATACCTCCGGGGGTCCGGGGGCAGAGCCCCCGGCGCATCTACCGCGTATGCGGCACCGGGCGGCGCACTCTCCCGCGCACCACGCGCTCGCGCTGCCAGATATAGAGGCCGGATGCGATGATGATCGCGCCGCCGCCCAGCGTCCAGACCGTCGGCCAGGTGTCGAAGAGCAGGATGCCCGCGACGGCGGCCAGGAAGATCTGGATGTAGATCACCGGTGCCAGGATCGAGGCATCCGCCCAGCGGTGCGCGATCACGGCCGCGATGTGGCCGCTGGCTCCGAAGATGCCGATCAGGCAGAAGGCGATCCAGACCGGTCCCTCGGGCCAGACCCAGCCGCCCAGAACGAAAGGCAACAGCGCCAGCGCGGCAAAGCCGCTGGACCAGATCTGCTGCGTGGCGTTGCCTTCGATCCCCGCCAGGAGCCGCGTCATGATGAAGTAGAGCGCCGCCATGCTGAGCGCCCCGATGGAGAGGAACATGGCGGGGTGGAAATCGACGCCCCAGGGCTGCATCACCACGATCACGCCGAGGAACCCCACGCAGACGGCGATGATCCGGCGCAGGCCAACCTTTTCGCCAAGGATCGGGATGGCCAGCAGGGTGACGACGATGGGACCGGCAAAGGTAATGGTCGTCGTCACGGTGATCGGAAGGTATTTCAGCGCCGAAAAGTTGAACACGGTGCTGCCCAGCAGGAAGAAGCTGCGCAGAAGCTGGCGCCAGGGCGCATTCGAGACGAAGGCCTGGCGCCCCTCCCGCGCGCCGTAGATCACCACAGCGACCAGGAAATGCCCAGCGTAGCGGGCAAAGACCACCTGCAGCGCGGGCAGCCCCGCCAGCATCAGCCATTTTGCCGTGCTGTCGATAAAGGTGAACCCCAGCACGGCCAGGGCCATCATCAGCACGCCGGCGGCGGTGCGGTCTTCGCGGGGGAGGGCTTCGGACATGGGACGCTACTTGGCGGTTGGGCAAAGGAAAGGGCTGGGCGGATGCGGTCAGCCGACCGCCCATCCGCCATCGATCACATGCGCCTGTCCGGTGGTAAAGGCGCTTTCGTCGGACCCGAGGTAGATCGCCAGGTGGGCGATCTCTTCTGGCGTGCCGATCCGTCCCATCGGCTGGCGCGCGTTGAAGGCGCGGCGCGCTTCCTCGTAGTCGCCCATTGCCCGCAGCCGGTCATGCAATGACGGGCTGTCGACGGTGCCGGGGCAGATGCAGTTCACGCGGATGCCCTTGGTCACATAGTCCAGCGCCACGGATTTCGTCAGTCCGATCACGGCGGCCTTGGAGGTGCCGTAGATACAGCGGTTGGGCGCCGCCACGATGCTGCCCGCGATGGAGGCGATGTTGACGATCGACCCGCCGCCGCGTTCGATCATGCCGGGTAGGGCGGCCTGCATGGAATGGAATTGCGACCGGACGTTCAGCATCATGGCAAATTCGAAATCCTCGTCGGTCGCCTCGAGCAGCGTGCCCGCATGCACGAAGCCCGCGCAATTGACCAGGATGTCGGGTTGGGCGGCCTCGATGGCGCGGGTCAGCACGGGCTTGTCGGTCACGTCCAGTGCGAAGGTGGTGCCGGTCAGCCCCTCCAGCAGGTCGGGGTTGAGGTCGGTCGCGGTGACTTCGGCGCCTTCGCGGGCATAGCCTTCGGCGATGGCGCGGCCAATGCCCTGGCCCGCGGCGGTGATGAAGGCACGTTTGCCGGCTAATCTCATGTCAGAACTCCTGTGAAATCTCCCGGAACCTCGCCGCGCCTGACGGGGCGGTGCGTCTGTCCGGACAAGGCGGTGGCCAGCGTCATTTCCAGCGCGGCGATGCCGTCCCTGGGCTGGCAGAGAACGTCGTCGGCACCGGTTTCGAGGAAGGCGGCAAAGCGGTCGATCTGGACCAGCAGCGGGTCGACCTTGTCGAAGCCGGGCGGGTCAAAGCGTTTGAGCGGTTTCGACCATTCCACCTCGCCCGGGCCGGAGGCGCCCCAGCGGGTGAGCGAGGGGAAGGACAGCGCGCCCAGGGTGCCGGTGATGCGGATGTAATCCTCGCCCGAGGCGGCGATGGCGGGGTTCTCGGCGCTGGCGGCCTCGAAGGACCAGGGCGAGGCGCCCGCGTCCGAGATCAGGAAAGACCCCAGCGCGCCGCTGTCGAAGCGGAAGGCGAGCGCGGCGGTGTCCTCGATGACATGGCCGCGCGTGCTGTTGGAGGTCAGCGCCGTGACTTCGACCGGCAGGCCGGCAAAGACGTTCAGCAGGTCGATCTCGTGGCTGAGGTTGGTGGCCAGCGGGCCGGCGCCGGGCAGGCGGCGCCAGGGCACGTCGTAATAGGTGTCATGCTTGCGCAGCGACCACATGCCCTGCAAGCCGACCAGTTGCCCGATGTCCGGCAAGGCGGCGCGGGTGGCCATGACGAAGGGGTGGCACCGGCGATGATGACCGACGATCAGGGGCAGGCCCTTGGCCGCGGCCGTCTCCGCCATGAGCTGCGCGTTGTCGAGCGTGTCGGCGATGGGCTTTTCCACCAGCACCGCCCAGCCGCGCGCCAGCGCGGCGAGGGTCGAGGGACAGTGGTCCGGTGTCGGCGTGGCAATGACGCAGGCGCGGGTCTCTGCCGGGGCGTCGTCAATCGTAGCGACGGCGGGCAGGCCCTCGGTGGCGAGCGTCGCGCGCGTGGTTGCGTCCGGCTCCACGATGGCCGTGATCCGGATCGCGGGCGAGGCGCTGGCCACCTCGATGTGGCGGCGCCCGATGGCACCCGCGCCGATGATGCAGAGGGGGAGGGGGACACTCACGCGGAACGTCCTCGCCTGCGCGGGCAAAGCGATTTGGAAATCGCTTTCAAGCCCTTTCGAAATGGCTTGCCCATCACATCACCGCCCCGATCTGCCAGGGCACGAACTCGTAATCGCCCAGGCCCTGCGCTTCGGACTTGGTCTGTTCGCCAGAGGCCATGCGCAGCCACATCTGGTAGATCTCGCGGCCCACCTCCTCGACCGATTTGCCCTCGGTCAGGATGGTTCCGGCGTTCACGTCCATGTCCTCGGTCATGCGGTTGAACATCTCGCTATTGGTGGCGACCTTCATCGAGGGGCTGGGTTTCGCGCCGAAGGCCGAGCCGCGCCCGGTGGTGAAACAGACGAGGTTGCAGCCCGAGGCGATCTGGCCGGTCACGCTGGCCGGGTCGTAGCCGGGGCTGTCCATGAAGGTGAAGCCCTTGGCCGTCACCGGTTCGGCATATTTGTAGACGCCGGTCAGCGGCGTGGTGCCGCCTTTCGCTGCCGCACCCAGAGATTTCTCGAGGATGGTGGTCAGCCCGCCCTTCTTGTTGCCGGGAGAGGGGTTGTTGTCCATCGAGCCCTTGTTGCGGGCGGTGTAATCCTCCCACCAGCGGATCAGGTCCACCAGTTTCTCGCCCGTGGCGCGGTCGACGGCGCGGGCCGTCAACAGGTGTTCGGCGCCATAGATCTCGGGCGTTTCGGCCAGCACCCCGGTGCCGCCCTGCGCCACCAGCAGGTCACAGGCATGGCCCACGGCGGGGTTCGCCGTGATGCCCGACCAGGCGTCCGAGCCGCCGCATTGCAAAGCGACCATGAGGTCGGAGGCGGGGCATTCGGTGCGCGTGGCCTCGTTCACCACGGGCAGCATGGCCTCGATCTTCTTGATGCCCAGTTCAACGCATTTGCGCAGCCCGCCCACGTCCTGGATGTTCATGGACTGGAACAGGGGGCCGGGTGTCAGCCCATAGGCCTCGACCAGCCAGTCGATCTGGTTCATCTCGCAGCCGAGGCCCGCCATCAGAACGCCGCCTACGTTGGGATTGCGGGCATAGCCCCACATGACCCGTTGCAGCGCCTCGAACCCCTCGGACCCCTGACCGGCCATGCCGCAGCCGGTGCCGTGGACAAAGGCGACGACGCCGTCGACATTGGGGTAGGCGGCGAGTTTCTCGTCGGTGAAATGTTCAGCGATCTTGCGGGCGGCGGTGGCGGAACAGTTCACCGAGGTCAGCACGGCGATGTAGTTGCGCGTGCCGACGCGGCCCGTCGTGCGGCGATAGCCCATGAAGGTGTCCGGCGTGTCGGCAGGGGTCGCGGGCCGCAGGTTGGTGCCGTAGTCATACTCGGTATCCACGTTGCGGAATTCGAGGTTGTGCGTATGGACATGGGCGCCCGGCGCGATGTCCTCGGCGGCATAGCCGATCACCTGCGCGTATTTGATCACCGGCGCGCCTTTGTGGATCGCCTGCGTGGCCAGCTTGTGCCCGCGCGGGATCAGCTGTGTCGCGCCTTCCTGGCCGATTTCAAGCGGGGTGACGGCGGTGACGACATTGTCGGCGTCGGAAAGGCGGACTGTCTTTTTCATCTCGGTCTCTCAGGGGGCTGATCGGCCCCGGTGTCGGGGCGTCATGGCACAAGGCCCCGGCGCGGGGCCGGGGCGGGTGTTTCCGGTGGCGGTCAGGCGCAGACCGGGCTGTCGCCCGACCAGCGGTGAATGGGGATATGCGGCGCCGGGGCCAGCCGGGCGCGGGCCTCTTCCCACATGGTCTTCCACTTTTTCCAGTCGCGCAACTCGGCCTCCGGGGCGCTGCGCGAGCGGGCGATGAAGGCGGGAAAATGCGCGCGGCCCGTCGGCTGGCCGGTGACATTGTAACGGATGTCAAAGCTCCAGCGGAAATCGCTGCTGCGGTTCTCCAGCGAGGCATGGGGCGTCAGCGGATGGAAGAGCACCGCGCCGCCCGCCTTGACCGGCAGGGCCACGGCCTTGTCCTCGTCCAGGTAGCCGGGCGCGATGGCGGTCTGTTTCTGCGGGCAATGCGGGTACATCCGCGGTTTGCCCGGCACCACCGTCAGACAGCCGTTTTCGACGGTCGCGTCCGAGATGGCCAGCCAGACGGTGACCATGCGGGTCTCGTCGCCCTCTTCGTGGGCCACGGCGCGGTCCTGGTGCCAGGCGGTCGCGGTGACATGTGCGCGCGGCTCATCCGCGTGCAGATAGGTGGCGGGGGGCTTCAGGCGGACATGCTGGATCGGGTTGGAGGTCAGCTCGGGGCCGATCAGGTCTTCGACCATGTCCAGCAGGCGGGCATCGGTCAGCATGTCAAATACGGCTGGGCCGAAGTGAAAGGGCGTATCGGCGGCGATCTCTCCGCCGGGCAGGGAAATGTCCATCGGCTGGAACCAGTCGCAGCCCGCCTTGTAGGAGGTCAGCAGCTTCTGCCAGAAATCCATGCCCTCGGCGGCGGGCACGCGGCCCTCGTCCTGCCAGCGGGCATAGAGCGCATCCAGCAGCGCGGCATATTCGGCCTTCACCGATGCCAGCAGATCGGGGTTCAGAACATCCTCGACCACGAGATACCCTTCGCGGTCGAACTGCGTGACCTGGTCCTGGGTCAACATCAAGGGCATGGGCTGTCCTTTCGCTACGGGGCGCGGGGGGAGGGGGCTCTGCCCCCGCCGCGGCAGGGCCGCGGCCCCCCGGGGTATTTTCGCCAAGAAGAAGCCCGGGGGTCGCAAGGGGACCGGACCGGGGCGCGGGGGCCTCGGTCCGGTCCGGGGTCACAGGAAGATCGTGACGATGGGCGGCCAGGCCAGCAGCACCGCCAGCGCGCAGAGTTGCAGCGCGATGAAGGGCAGGAAGCCGCGGAAGATATCGGTGAGCGAGATATGCGCCGGGGCCACCGATTTCAGGTAGAAGGCGGCCGGCCCGAAGGGGGGCGACAGGAAGCTCACCTGCATGTTCATACAGAAGACCACGCCGAACCAGATGGGCACATAGCGTGCGTCCACATGGGCGAACCAGCCGATCTCTTCCGCCGGCAGGCGGACGACGATGGGCAGGAAGACCGGCATGACCAGCAGCACGATGCCGACCCAGTCCATGAACATCCCCATGATGAGGAAGATCAGCATCATCACCAGGATCACGCTCATGGTGGGCATGTCGGCACCGACGATCATGTTGGCGACATATTGCGGCCCGCCCGCCAGCGTATAGGCGGCGGCCAGCGCCGCGGCGCCGATGGTCACCCAGATGATCGTGCCGGTGGATTTCAGCGTCCGCATCAGGCTGTCATAGACGATGTCCCAGGTCATCTCGCGCCGGATCAGGCCAATGACGAAGACCGCCACAGCGCCCATGCCGGCGGCCTCGGTGATGCCGGTGATGCCGCCGTAGATCGACCCCAGCACGACGCCGATGACGACGATAGGTGCGATCAGGCCCTTGCCCATCTCCCAGCCCGCGGCGGTGCGTTCACGCCCGACCACGAAGAAGACGATCAGCGCAAAGATCACCAGCGCGCCCGCAAGCCAGGGAATGTCCGAGACCATGCCGAGCAGGATCGGATCGACCCCCTCGACCACCTCGTTGACGCCGGTCACGGTGAAGAAAAGCGCGCGCAGGATCAGCACGCCGGTGATCCAGATGCCGAAGCGGGACAGGAAACCAAGGAACATCAGCCCTTTTTCCCCGCCCTTGGGCGCGTCCGGATCCTCGGGCGGCAGCGGCGCCTTTTCCGGCGACAGCTGCGTGGTCACGATGATGTAGATGATGAAGAAGGATGCCAGCATGAAACCGGGCAGGAAAGAGGCGGTGAAGAGCGCCTTGATCGAGGTTTCCGTCACCAGCCCGTAGAAGATCAGGACGATCGAGGGCGGGATCATGGTGCCGAGGCTGCCGGAGGCGCAGATCGTGCCGATGGCGAGGTTCTGGTTGTAGCCCAGCCGCAGCATCTGGGGCAGGGCGATCAGGCCCAGCAGGACCACCTCGCCGCCGATGATGCCGGACATGGCGGCCATGATGACTGCCATGACGGAGGTCACGATGGCGATGCCGCCGCGCACCCGGCTGAGCCAGACGTTCAGCGAGGAATACATGTCGCGCGCGATGCCGGATCGCTCCAGCAGCGCGGCCATGAAGATGAAGAGTGGTACTGATATCAGCACGTAGTTCGTCATCTGTCGGTAGACGGCCTGGCCCAGCACGCTGAGCGGCCCCTGTCCCCAGGTTCGGAACAGGATATCGACGTCGAATTTCAGGACCAGAGTGACCACCGCGAGGAAGGCCGAGGCAAGGCCCAGGGGCATCCCGATGGCCAGCAGCGCGAACATCGCAAGCAGAAGGATCAGGGAGAGGGTGCCGATGTCGACCATTACTTCTTGTCCTCTTCCAGGGTGCGGCGCAGGGCCTCGATCTCGTGCTCGTCGATCTCGTCGGCCGGGTTGTGGTGTTCGGGTGCCTTGTTCCAGTCGGCGATCAGGTTCGACAGGGCCTGGATGGCGACCAGCACGATGATGAACAGGATGGCGGGTTTCACCGTCCCCGGAATGGGCGGATCCCAGGCGGTGCCAAAGGTTTCCATCCGCAGCATCCGGCGCATGGCGTCGTTGTAGCCGCCCCAGACAAGGCAGAAGGTGAAGACCCAGATCAGGAAGACCGAAACGCAGTCCGCGGCCTTCTGCATCCAGCGGGGCATCATGTCGTAGATGACGTAGATGCGGATGTGGCTGCGTTGCTGCATCGCGTAGAGACCGGCCAGCAGGAAGAGAAAGCTGGCGATCCAGAGCGACAGTTCGTTGGCCCACATGGTCGGCTGGTTGAAGACGTAGCGCGACACCACCTCGTAGAACATGACGATCACGATATAGGCGATCGACATCATGGCCAGGCGGGCGCAGACCAGTGAGAGGATGTCGAAGGGCCCCGTGCGGTCGACCTCGATAGTGCCCTTGTCATCGCTGAGGAAAAGCGCGGTGAACAGCAGCGCGAGCGCGAGGCTGAACAGCGTCACCGTGACGATCGGTTTGCCCTGGGGGCGGATCATGTCGTGCATGCCGATGGCATCGGACGAGATGAACTGGTTGAAGACGAGAAAGATGAAGAGTGCGATGGTCAGGCCCGAAAACCCGATCATGGCCATTTGAACCGGCTTTCTGAGCGGTCCCAGCCAGACGCTGTCCTGTTGCATGCGCGGTCACCCCGATGTGAAGAGTGGCAGTTGGCCTGTCGCCCGTGCCGTCCCCCTAGCCGTTCCGCGTCCTGCGTGCGGGCGCATGTGGCAGAGACGAAAACGGCGAGCCTTGCGAAAGGCTCGCCGCGAGGTCACGAGGCGGTCAGCCCGGCGATCACTCGGCGATCAGGCCGAGCGCCGTCAGGTACTCGCGGTGGCTTGCCACCAGGGCAGCCGCTTCGGGCGTCTTTTCGGCCCAGCGGTCCCAGGAGGTCTGCGCCGCCTTGCGGAAGTCCGCGCGGTCCTTGGCCGACCAGTTGTGAAGCGTCACGCCCTTGGCCTGCAGCTCTGCCGCGGCTTCGGCGTTCTTCTTCTCGTTCGACAGGGCGGTGTGCAGGGTCAGTTTCTGCATCGCGGTGTCGATGATGCGCTGGTGCTTTTCGCTCAGACCGTCCCAGACGGCCTGGTTGCAGGCCAGGTGGTCCGACGGCATCGAGTGGAAGCCGGGGTAGGTGGCATGGCTGACGATGTCATAGAGGCCCAGGCCGACGTTGTTGTAGAGGCCCGAGGCGTCTGCACCGTCGATGATGCCGGTTTCCAGCGCGGTAAAGATCTCGGTGAAGTCCATCACGATGGGCGTGGCGCCCATTTCAGTGAAGATCTCGGTTTCCAGACCCGGGGGCGAGCGGAACTTCCAGCCTTTCAGATCGTCCGGGCCGGCCAGCGGCTTGGACGACGACAGCGACTCCTGGCCGTAGAGCCACCAGCCGATCAGCTGCATGCCCTGCGCGTTGTACAGTTCCTGCGCGGCATCGTAGCCACCGCCGTAGTACAGCCAGGAAATCTGCTGCCAGGGGGTGTCGTAGCCGCCCATGATGTCGCCGACGAACTGGAACGCCGGGTTCTTGCCGGTCTGGTAGGCGCCGCCGGTCATGTCGCAGTCGAGGATGCCGTTGATGGCCGCGTCGAAGGTTTCCGTCGTGGCCACGACGGACGAGCTGTAGAACATCTCGATGGCGATTTCGCCGCCGGACATCACCTGCACGTCATCCGCGAATTGCGCCGCCAGCACACCCGAGGGGTGCTCGGACGCATAGTGTGTCTGGATGCGCAGGGTCACGTCCTGCGCGTGGGCCGCGGATGCGGCAATGGCAACGGCCGCGGCCGTCGTCAGGATCTTTTTCATATGTTCCTCCCTGTGGCGGGCTCCCCCCCGCCGATGGTTATCGGGGTCGGACCCCGTACCCGGATGGTATACCATCCCGTAAAGGCAAGCTAACCAAAGCAATGTCGACAGGCAAGGATTTTTGGTATACCAAATTTGCTTCATGGGAGGCCGCCCTTCCGGGTGGAAAAAAGGTGCGGATTCAGGGAGGTGAACTGCGCCATGACGGATGAGACTCTGCCCGAACAGATCGCGACTCGGCTACGCCGGGACATTCTGCGGGGCGTGCTGCCGCCGGGCACGGCGGTCAAGGAACGCGACCATGCCGCCGAACTCGGCGTCAGCCGCACACCCCTGCGCGAGGCGATTCGGATCCTGGCGAAAGAGGGGCTGGTGCAGCTGCGCCCGGCGCGGTCGCCGATCGTGGCCAGGCCCAGTTTCGAGGAAGTGGCGCACAACATCGAGGTGATGTCGGCGCTGGAGGTGCTGTCGGCCCGGCTGACCTGCGAGCGGGCCAGCGCCGAAGAGATCGAGAGCATCGCCGAGGTCGCGGACCGCATGGACCGGCAATATGACAGCCTCGACATGCTGGACATCTTCGAGATCGACATGAGTTTTCACCTCGCCATCGCGCGCGCGGCGGGCAATCCTGTTCTGGCAGAGGTCCACCAGTCATTGCTGGCGCGTCTGTGGCGGGCGCGGTATCTGTCTGCCAGTCGCAAACGTTCGCGCGAGCGGGTGCTGCGCCAACATGCCGAGATCGTCGCCGCTCTGCGAGCGCGCGATGCGGAATCCGCCTAGGCCCAGGTGCAGGCGCATCTGGATCACCTGCTGATCAACGTGGCCGATTTCTTCGAGTCCGTGAAGGACGAAGGCGGCGAGGCGCCGGAGCCGGTCGAATGAGCGGCCAGAGAAGAAAGACCAAGGAACAAGGATTGGGAGATCAATGAAACTACTGCGTTTTGGCCCGGCGGGCCAGGAAAAGCCCGGCATGCTGGACGGCGACGGCCAGGTGCGTGACCTGTCGGCCCACGTGACCGATTTTGCCGGGGCCTCCGTCTCGCTGGAAGCGCTGGAGGCGCTGCGGGCCATCGACTCGGCCAGCCTGCCGCTGGTGGCCGAGCCGGGCCGCATCGGCTCATGCCTGGCCTCCGTTCCGAACTTTTTCTGCATCGGTCTGAACTATGCCAAGCATGCCGCCGAAACCGGGTCGGAGCCGCCGAAGGAGCCGATCCTCTTTTCCAAGGCGAGCTCGGCGCTGTCGGGGCCCTATGACCCCGTGGTGATCCCGCGCAACTCGGTCAAATCCGACTGGGAGGTCGAACTGGGCGTGGTGATCGGCAAGACCGCCTCCTACGTCAGCGAGGCGGAGGCGCTGAGCCATGTCGCGGGCTACTGCGTCATCAACGACATGAGCGAGCGCGAATTCCAGATCGAGAAGGGCGGCCAGTGGATCAAGGGCAAGTCTGCCCCGACCTTCGGCCCGACCGGCCCCTGGCTTGTCACGGCCGACGAGGTGCCGGACCCGCAGGCGCTGAAGCTCTCGCTCGACCTGAACGGCGAGACGGTTCAGGACAGCGATACTTCGGACATGATCTTTGGCGTGGCCGAGATCATTTCCTACATGTCGCAATTCATGATGCTGCAGCCGGGCGACATCATCGCCACCGGCACGCCTTCGGGTGTCGGCATGGGGATGAAGCCGCAGCGCTTCCTGAAGCCGGGCGACGTGATGGAAGTGCGTGTCGAGGGCCTGGGCGAACAGCGGCAGGAAACGGTCGCGGCCAGCTGAACCGGGGCATCCAGGCGGCTTCGAAGCCGCTTGGAAACGCTTTTGCAAAAGCGTTGAGAAAGGGCCTTTGAAGGCCCTTTCCTTTTAGTGGATCAGCGAGCCGCCGTTCACGTCCACCTCCGAGCCTGTGACATAGGCCGAGAGCTCCGACGCCAGGAACAGGCAGCAGCCCGCCACGTCGCTGGCCTGTCCCGCGCGGCCCATCGGGATGCCGGACAGGATCTGTTCCATCATCTCGTCGGTCAGTGCTCCGCCGGTGATGTCCGTGGCGATGAAGCCGGGGCAGATCGCGTTCGACCGGATGCCGTCGGGGGCCAGTTCGCGGGCCATCGCCTTGGTCAGGCCAAGGATGCCAGCCTTGGCTGCCGAGTAGTGCGGCCCGCCGAAGATGCCGCCGCCCCGCTGGGCCGAAACGGACGAGATGTTGACGATGGAGCCGGTCTTGCGCTCGCGCATGTGCGGGATCAGCGCCTGGCTCATGTAGAGCGTGCCGCGCAGGTTGACGTCGGTTACGGCATCGTAGTTCTTTGGCTCGATCTGCATCAGTTTCAGCGGCTGCGTGATGCCGGCGTTGTTGACCAGGATGTCGACCTGGCCCAACCCGTCGATGGCGGATTTGGCTGCCGCTTCGCACTGGGGCTTGCTGGTGACATCGCAGGCCAGGCCGACGTGGCCTTCGCCCGGCAGGTCGGCGGCGGCGGCGCGGGCGGCCTCGCCGTCGAGGTCGAGGATGGCGATGCGGGCGCCGTGTTCGGCAAAGAGTTGCGCCGTGGCCTTGCCGAGGCCTCGGGGGCTGGCGGCGCCGGTGATAACGGCGGTCTTGTCCTTGAGAAGCATGTGGGTGTCCTGTGGTTGTCGGGGGCAGGGGGCTCTGCCCCCTTTGGCCTGCGGCCATTCACCCCCGAGGGTATTTGAAAAACCAAAGAAGATGCGGCGTCAGAGCCTTGTCTTCACGCGGGCCGTGATGGCGCGCACGCTGAGGCCATACTGGTCGTGCAGCGTGGGTAATGCGCCGGCGTCGAGGAACTCGTCCGGCAGCGCGATCGAGTCGAAGGCGGGGTGGATGCCCGCGCGCATCAGGTCCGCCGCGACCGCCTCGCCCAGGCCGCCGACGATGGTGTGGTTTTCCAGCGTCACGACCAGGCGCCCGGTCTTGGCGGCTTCCTTGCGGATGGTTTCCGTGTCGAGCGGTTTCAGCGTCGGCACATGCAGGACGGCGCAGTCGGTGCCCTCGGTCTTCAGCGCCTTGGCGGCGTCCAGCGCGCGCATGGTCATGAAGCCGGTGGAGATGAAGAGCACGTCACTGCCGCCGTGGATCACCTGCGCCTTGCCCAGCTGGAACCTGTAGCCGTATTGGCCCAGCACGTCCGGCACCTTGCCCCTCAGGAGGCGCATGTAGACCGGGCCGGGAAAATCCGCGATGGCATGGGTGGCCTGGGTGATGTCGGTGGCGCAGCACGGGTCGACGATGGTCAGGTTGGGCATGCCGCGGAAGATCGCCAGGTCCTCGGTCGCCTGGTGGCTGGGACCGTAGCCGGTGGTCAGGCCGGGCAGGGCGCAGACGATTTTCACCGGCAGGTTTTCCTCGGCAATGGCCATGATGATGAAGTCGTAGGCGCGGCGCGAGGCGAAGACGGCGTAGGTCGTGGCGAAGGGGGTAAAGCCCTCGCGCGCCAGCCCGGCAGCGGCCGAGATCATCACCTGTTCGGCCATGCCCATCTGATAGAACCGGTCGGGGTAGGCATTGGCGAAAACGTGCAGGTCGGTGTATTTCGACAGGTCCGCCGTCAGGCCGACGATGTCGTCCCGCTTCGCCGCCAGATCACAGAGTGCGTTTCCGAAGGGGGCGGCGACGGTGTCGCGGCCCTCGGCGTCCAGCGAGGCGATCATGGCGGAGGTGGTCAGGCGCTCTCCATCCTCGGAGACGGGGACGGCGCGGGGGGTGTATTTCGACTTGCGGCGCGAGGTCGGGCCGATGGGGGCGTCTTGCATGTCTCTGGCTCCTTGTCGGTCCGGCTCAGGCCGGGATGGCGTCGTCGAGGATGGCGATAGCGCGCGCCCATTCGGAGGGGTCCACGCGGACGAAATGGGTGATCTCGCGCTCTTCGAGAAAGGGGACGCCCTTGCACATCTGGGTCTTGCAGATGATGACGCGGGGGCGCGGATCAGACAGGGTGCGCGCGGTGTCGAAAGCCGCCACCAGCGCGTCCAGGTCGTTGCCGTCCACCTCTTGCGCGTGCCAGCCGAAGGCGGCCCATTTCGGCGCCTCGTCGCCCCGGGCGAGCGCCTGCGTGGTCGGCCCGTCGGCCTGCTGGTCGTTGAAATCCACCACGCAGATCAGGTTGTCCAGTTGGTGGGCGCTGGCGGACATGACCGCCTCCCAGGTCGAGCCTTCGCCCAGTTCGCCGTCCGACATCATGTTGTAGACGAAGGCGGGGTTCTTCTTGCGTTTCAGCCCCAGCGCCGCACCCACGGCGATGCCGAGGCCGTGGCCCAGCGAGCCGCCGGTGATCTCCATGCCCGGCGTGTAGGCGGCCATGCCCGACATGGGCATCCGGCTGTCGTCCATGCCGTAGGTTTCCAGCTCGTCCTCGGGCAGGATGCCGGCCTCGATCATCGCGGAGTAGAGCGCGATCGCGTAGTGGCCGATCGACAGGTAGAACCGGTCGCGCCCTTCCCATTCCGGGTCTTCGGGCTTGTAATTCAATGCGTGGAAATAGCTGACGGCCAGCACGTCGGCCACGCCGAGCGCCTGCCCGATATAGCCCTGTCCCTGCACCTCGGCCATGCGCAGCGCCAGCCGCCGGATGGACCAAGCCCTGCGCGCGAGGCTGACATTGGCGCCCGCGTGTTGCGTTTCGGTGGACATGGTCTCCTCCCTCGTCCGATTTGGTATACCATTTTCCAGAAGACCCCACGTCAAGGCAAGAGCTCTTCGCCTGCTTTGTCGCATTCAGGAGAGGATCGGGCGTTTTCGGTTTGAGGGTCGCGCCAAACTCGACTTGGATGGGGCCAAAGCAGGGAGAGCGCGATGCAGTTCGGATTGAGCGACGAGCAGGAGATGATCGTCTCGACGGTGCGCAGCTTCGTCGAAAAGGAAATCTATCCTTTCGAGGCCGAGGTCGAACGGAGCGGGGAGGTGCCGCCGGGCCTGGGCGAAGAAATCAGACGCAAGGTGATCGATCTCGGTTTTTACGCCTGCAACTTCCCCGAGGAGGTGGGCGGCGCGGGGCTGGGCCACCTCGATTTCACGCTGGTCGAGCGCGAACTCGGGCGCGGCAGCATGGCGCTGACGCATTTCTTTGGCCGGCCGCAGAACATCCTGATGGCCTGCGAGGGCGCGCAGCGCGAGCGATACCTGTTGCCTGCCGTGCGGGGCGAGCGGATGGATGCGCTGGCCATGACGGAACCGGAGGCGGGCAGCGATGTGCGCGGCATGAAGTGCACCGCCCAGCGGCAGGGCGGCGACTGGGTGGTGAACGGGACCAAGCACTTCATCTCGGGCGCCGATCACGCGGATTTCTTTATCGTCTTCATCGCCACGGGGGTGGACGAGACGCCGAAGGGGCCGAAAAAGCGGATCACCTGTTTCCTGGTGGATCGCGGCCATCCGGGGTTCGAGGTGCGCGATGGTTATCGGTCTGTCAGCCACCGGGGTTACAAGAACTGCATCCTGGAGTTTTCCGATTGCCGGCTGCCGGATGCCCAGGTGCTGGGCGAGGTCGATGGCGGGTTCGAGGTGATGAACACCTGGCTCTATGCCACGCGCCTGACCGTGGCCGCCTTTTCCGTGGGCCGGGCGCGGCGCTGTTTCGACATGGCGGTGGATTACGCGGCACAGCGCAAGCAGTTCGGGCAGGCGATTGCCAAGTTCCAGGGAGTGTCCTTCCAGGTGGCGGACATGGTGACCGAGATCGACGCTGCCGACTGGCTGACCCTGGCCGCGGCTTGGCGGCTGGACGAAGGCCTGCCGGCGAACCGCGAGATCGCCTCGGCCAAGGTCTACGCGACCGAGATGCTGGCACGGGTGACGGACACGACCTTGCAGATCTTCGGCGGCATGGGGCTGATGGATGATTTCCCCATCGAACGCTTCTGGCGCGATGCGCGGGTGGAGCGGATCTGGGACGGGACCAGCGAGATCCAGCGCCACATCATCGGGCGGGAGATCTTCCGCCCCCTGGGGGCGTGATGGCGGCGGGGGGTGGTGGGTCGATGACCCACCCTACAGGGGTCAGACGATTGTCGCGGCTGTTGCGCCCGCAAAGCATCGCGGTGATCGGCGGCGGGGGCTGGTGCGCGAATGTCATCCGCGAATGCCGCCGAATGGGGTTCGGCGGGCCAATCTGGCCGGTGCATCCGACGCGCGCCGAGGTTGGCAGGCTGCCGGCTGTGGCGCGGATCGAAGACCTGCCAGGGCCGCCGGACGCGGTCTATGTCGGCATCAACCGGTCGGCCACGGTTGCGGCGGTGCGGGTGCTGTCGGAACGGGGTGCGGGCGGCGCGATCTGCTTTGCCTCGGGCTTTGCCGAGGCGCAGGCGGAACTGGCGGATGGCCGGGACATGCAGGCGGCGCTTCTGGACGCGGCGGGGGAGATGCCCGTGCTGGGGCCGAACTGTTACGGGATGCTGAACGCGCTCGACCGGGTCGCGCTCTGGCCCGATCAGCACGGGCTGGTGCCGGTGGACCGTGGCGTGGCGATCCTGTCGCAAAGCTCCAACGTGGCGCTGAACCTGACGATGCAGCGGCGCGGCCTGCCGATTGGCTTTCTGGGCACGGTGGGCAACCAGGCGCAGGTGGATCTGAGTGCCCTTGGCTTGGCGCTGCTGGAGGATCCACGGATCACGGCGCTGGGGCTTTACATCGAGGGGATCGCGGATGTCCGGGGCTTCGAGGCGCTGGCGGCGCGGGCGCGGGCGCTGGGCAAGCGGATCGTGGCGCTGAAACTGGGGGCCTCCGAACAGGCGGGGTTGGCGGCGGTGTCGCATACCGCGTCCCTGACCGGCAGCGATGCGGGTGCGCGGGCCTTTTTGCGGCGGATCGGGGTCGCGCAGGTCTCTTCCTTGTCGACCTTGCTGGAATGTTTGAAGATCCTGCATGTGGCCGGGCCTTTGCGGTCCAACCGGCTGGTCTCGGCCTCTTGCTCGGGCGGCGAGGCGAGCCTGATGGCGGATACCGGGCTGGGCTATGACATCGCGTTTCCGCCCCTGGGCGCCGCCCAACGGGAGGCACTGCGCGCGGCGCTTGGCCCCAAGGTCGCGTTGGCCAACCCGCTGGATTACCACACCTATATCTGGGGCGACGTGCCCGCGATGACGGCCTGTTTCGCCGGCCTGCTGCGGGGAGAAGACCTGGGCGCGGGAGTGGTGGTGCTGGATTTCCCGCGCGGTGACCGCTGTTCGACGGCGGATTGGGAGCCGGTGATCGAGGCCCTGGCCCGGGCGCGGGGTGATGTGCCGCTGGCGGTGCTGTCGAGCCTGGTCGAGACGCTGCCGGAGGATGTGGCGGAACGGCTGATGGCACTTGGGATCGTGCCGCTCTGCGATCTGCCGGCGGCGCTGGAGGCGCTGGCGGCGGCGGCGTTCCTCGGGCGCGCGGTGGACCCGGCGCCGGTGTTGTTGGCGCGGGGGGAGGGGGCGCTGCCCCCGTCGCGTTCCGCGACTCCCCCGGGGCATTTTTGCCAAGAAGAAGCCGGGGGCGTTCTGCAGGAGGCCGAGGCGAAGCGGATTCTGGAGGGCGCGGGCCTTGTGGTGCCGTCGCACGCGCGCGCCGCAACGTCGGGTGAGGCGGCGGAGGCGTCGGCGCGGATCGGTTTCCCGGTGGTTCTGAAAGGCGAGGGCTTTGCTCACAAGAGCGAGGCGGGAGCGGTGAGGCTGAACCTGGCTTCGCCGGAGGCGGTGCGGGCGGCGGCGGAAGAGATGGGCGCGCAGGGTTACCTCGTCGAGGAAATGGTCGGTGGCGCGGTGGCGGAACTGCTGGTCGGCGTGGTCCGCGATCCGGCGCACGGGTTTGTCCTGACGCTGGGGGCGGGTGGTGTCTGGACCGAGATCCTGGGCGACACGCAGGTGCGGTTGTTGCCGGTGTGTGCACCGGAGGTGCGCGACGCGCTGGCGGGCCTGCGGATCGCGCCGCTTTTGGCAGGCTATCGCGGTGCGCCGGTGGCGGATGAAACGGCGGTTGTGGCCGCCGTTCTGGCGGTGCAGGCTTTCGTCGCGGCCCATGCCGACAGGATCGAG
Organism: Mameliella sp. AT18; assembly: GCF_028807275.1. Classification (NCBI taxonomy): domain Bacteria; kingdom Pseudomonadati; phylum Pseudomonadota; class Alphaproteobacteria; order Rhodobacterales; family Roseobacteraceae; genus Antarctobacter; species Mameliella sp. AT18. The sequence goes on along the minus strand of NZ_JARAMO010000078.1, from coordinate 26,048 downwards.
GAACTGGAAATCAACCCGCTGATCGTCACGCCCGACCGGGCGGTGGCGGCGGATGCGCTAATCCGGTTGAGGACGGAAAGACAGGAAGGAGAAGGCGATGCCGCTTGAGATGAACCGAGAGGTCTTTATCACCTGCGCGGTGACAGGATCGGGTGGGACGCAGGACCGCAGCCCGCATGTGCCACGCTCCCCCAGGGAGATCGCCGACAGCGCAATCGAGGCCGCGAAGGCGGGTGCGGCGGTGGTGCATTGCCATGTGCGCGACCCGGAGACCGGGGCGCCCTCGCGGGAACTGGCCTATTACCGAGAGGTGACTGAACGCATTCGCGATGCGGATGTGGACGTGGTGCTGAACCTGACGGCGGGCATGGGGGGCGACATCACCTTTGGCTCGACCGAGGCGCCCTTGCCGGTGAACGCGGCCGGGACCGACATGATCGGCGCCGCCGAGCGCGTGGCGCATATCTCCGAGTGCCTGCCGGAGATCTGCACCCTGGATTGCGGCACGATGAATTTCGCAGAGGCCGATTACGTCATGACAAACACGCCCGGCATGTTGCGCGACATGGGCGCGCGCATGACCGCGCTGGGGGTCAAGCCGGAGATCGAGGCCTTTGACACCGGCCACCTGTGGTTCGCCAGGCAACTGGTGAAAGAAGGCGTGCTGGAGGGGCCTGCGCTGGTGCAGCTTTGCATGGGCGTGCCCTGGGGCGCGCCGGACGATCTCAATACCTTCATGGCAATGGTCAACAACGTCCCCGATGACTGGTGTTTCAGTGCCTTCGCGCTGGGGCGCAACCAGATGCCCTATGTCGCCGCCTCGGTGCTGGCGGGCGGCAACGTGCGCGTCGGGCTGGAGGACAACCTGTTCCTGGACAAGGGCGTATTGGCGACCAATGCCCAGCTGGTCGAGCGTGCCGTGGGGATCATCGAGACTCTCGGTGCCAAGGTCATCGGTCCCTCAGCGGTGAGAGAAAAACTGGGTCTGACCAAGCGCGCGCCAAGATAGCGCTTGTCGCCCCGATGGTCGGCGCCGCAGGGTTGTCGCGCGCTGACATCGGGGGAGGGGGCATGGCCAGCATCGGGATCGGAATCGTCGGCGGCGGATACATGGGCAAAGCGCATTCCGCCGCCTTCGCCGCCGTTGGCACGGTGTTCGAGACAGGGTTGAAACCGCGACTGGTGGCAATCGCCGGGTCCACGCCCGACAGCGGGGCCCGCTATGCCGAGGCCTATGGATTCGATCGCGCTGCCCGCGACTGGCAGGCGCTTATCGAGGACCCAGAGGTGGAGGCGGTGGTGATCGCCTCTCCGCAGTCGACGCACCGCGAGATCGCCGAGGCTGCATTTGCCCTGGGCAAGCCGGTGCTCTGCGAGAAGCCCCTTGGGCTGTCGCTGGAGGAGGCACGGGCCATGCTGGCGGCGGCAGAGCGCGCCGGGGTCGCGCATATGGTGGCCTACAACTATAGCCGGACCCCCGCCACAGGCTTTGCCCGCCAGTTGATTGCCGGGGGTGATCTTGGGCGGGTGCATCACCTGCGAATCGAACATACCGAGGATTTCCACCTGACCTCGATCCTGCCGCCCTGGCGATCGCAGGGCGCGGCCAACGGCTGTCTTGGCGATTTGGCACCGCATCCGATCAATGCCGCCCTGGCGTTGGGCGGAAAGATCGCCGAGGTTTCGGCGGTGATCGAAACGGTCTTTCCCGAACGCAACGGCGTGACCATGACCAATGACGACCAGGTGCTGATGACCGTGCGCTTTGAGAACGGGGCCAGCGGACAGCTTTTCGCCAGCCGCGTCGCGACGGGCCGGAAAATGGGCTATGCCTACGAGGTGACCGGGGAAAAAGGCGCGATCCGATTTGACCAGGAGGATCAGAACGCGCTCTGGCTTTGTGACGGGACGGCCCCGGCGGAACGGGCGGGGTTTACCAAGATCCTGACCGGTCCGGCGCATCCCGACTATAGGGGGTTCTGTCCGGGGCCGGGGCATGGCACCGGCTACCAGGATCAGATCATCATCGAGGCGAAGGATTTTCTGCAGGCCATCGACGGCGGGACGCCGGTCTGGCCGACGTTCGCTGACGGGGTCGAGGTGCACCGGGTGATGGCCGCGGCGCGCGCGGCGGCGGTGTCGGGGACCTGGGCGCGGGTGGCGGATTTCTGAGACCGGGAGACGTGGGAATGGGAAAACTGAACTGGGGCATGATCGGCGGCGGCGAGGGCAGCCAGATCGGCCCGGCCCACCGGCTGGCCGCCGGGCTGGACGGGGCGTTTTATTTCGTCGCCGGGGCGCTGGATCACCGGGCCGAGGAGGGCCGCGCCTATGGCCGGCGGCTTGGGCTGGCCGCGGACCGGGCCTATGGCGACTGGCGCGAGATGCTGGAGAGCGAGCGGGGCCGCGCGGACCGGGTGGACCTGGTGACCGTGGCCACGCCCAATGCCACGCATTTCGAGATCACCAAGGCCTTCCTGGAGGGTGGATTTCACGTTCTGGTCGAAAAGCCCATGACAATGACGGTCTCCGAGGGCGAGGAGATCGTTTGCCTGGCGCGCGAGACTGGGCGCATCTGCGCGGTGAACTATGGCTACTCGGGCTATGCGCTGGTCCGGCAGATGCGGGCAATGGTGGCGGCCGGGGATCTGGGCCGTGTGCGCATGGTGGTGGCGGAATTTGCCCACGGCCATCACGCGGATGCGGGGGATGCGGACAACCCGCGCGTGCGCTGGCGCTATGACCCGGCGCAGGCCGGGGTTTCGGCGCAGTTTGCCGATTGCGGCATCCACGCGCTGCACATGGCCTCTTTCGTGATCGGGCAAGAGGTCGAACGGCTGTCGGCGGACACGGTGAGCTGTATCGAAAGCCGGGTGCTGGAGGATGACGCCCAGGTGAACCTGCGCTTTGACGGCGGCGCGGTGGGGAGGCTCTGGACCTCGTCGATTGCGCTGGGGCGGCAGCATGGGCTGACCTTGCAGGTCTTTGGCGAAAAGGGTGGGTTGCGCTGGGCACAGGAGCAGCCGAACCAGCTGTATTGGATGCCGCTGGGCGGGCGGCTGGAGGTGATCGAACGCGGCGGGCCGGGCCTGTCGCCCGAGGCCACGCGGGCCAGCCGGGTGACGGTGGGCCACGCCGAGGGGATGCCGCTGGCCTTTGGCAACATCTACGCCGACCTGGCCGAGGCGATCCGGGCGCGGGCCGAGGGGCGCGCGATCGACCCGGCGGCGGATCTCTATCCGCGGGCGGAGGACGGGTTGCGGTCCATGGCGGCGGTCTTCGCGGTGGCGGAGAGCGGCAAGGCCGAAGGCGCCTGGGTGGAGGCGCGACCGCCGATGATGCGCTGAGAGGCGTTGGGTGATGGGACGGGGGCGGACGCTGTTCCGCGGCGCGTAAGACGCACCGCGCACCGTCCCTTTTGTGCGCTTTGGTCGAGGCCTTCCCTTTGGGTCTCACCAAGGCAAAAGCCAAGCACGAGAAACCCCGCCGCGGCGGGGCCGGGCGGGGCGCTTCAGTCAACGGGGAAGGGTGGTCAGGCCACCTGTTCCAGTGCCACCTCGGGCGTGACACCCAGCGCGAAACAGACGTCGCGTGTCAGCTCGGGACGATTGAGCGTGTAGAAGTGCAGCTTGTCCACGCCGCCTTCGAGCAGGTCGGTGCAAAGCTCGGTGCAGATCGCCGTCGCCAGCAGATCCTCGCGCCCGTCGCGCTGCGCCTTTTCGAAGGCGTCCGACACCCATTGAGGGATGTAGGTGCCACAGCTTTCGGCAAAGCGGCGCGCGCCGTTCCAGTTCTCGATCGGCAGGATGCCCGGCACCAGCCTGTCGCCGTCGATCCCGGCCTTCTGACAGGCATCGCGGAAGCGGAAGAAGGTGTCCGCCTCGAAGAAGAACTGGGTCAGCGCCTCGTCCGCGCCGGCGTCCAGCTTGCGCTTGAGCCAGGCGATGTTGGCGTCCATGTCCTCTGCCTCGGGGTGGCAGTCGGGGTAGGCGCCGACGCGCTGGGTGAATTTGCCGGTCTCGGCCAGCGCCTCGATCAGTTCGATCGAGTTGGCAAAGCCCTCGGGGTGCTGGGTAAAGCCTGCCGCGCCCTTGGGCGGGTCGCCACGCAGGGCGACGATGTCGGTGACGCCCGCCTCGGCAAAGCCTTCGGCGATGGCCAGGGTCTCGGCGCGGGTGGCGTTGACACAGGTCAGATGCGCCGCCGTGCGCAGGCCGGAATGCTTGTGCAGCGTGGCCACCACGTCGCGGGTCAGGTCCCGGGTGGTGCCGCCCGCGCCGTAGGTCACCGAGACGAAGCGCGGCGCCAGCGGGGACAGAACCTGCACGGCGTCCCAGAGGCGAAAGGTGGCCTCGATGTTTTTCGGCGGGAAGAATTCGAAGGAGATTTCGGGGCGCTGCATGATCCGGGGTGTCCTCTATGACGTTGGAGCCCTTGTCGCACGTGCAGCATTGTGAGACAAACTCATAAATTTCAAGATCAACATGAGGCGGATGAGGGAAAGCCCCCATGCATATCGAATTCCGGCATCTTCGGACCATCAAGGCGATCCATGACGCGGGCGGCGTGGCGCGGGCGGCGGAGATGCTGAACATCACCCAATCGGCGCTCAGCCACCAGATCAAGGGGCTGGAGGACCAGGCCGGGGTCGAGTTGTTCGTGCGCCGGTCCAAGCCGATGAAACTCTCGGCGGCGGGGTTTCGCCTGTTGCGGCTGGCGGAACAGATCCTGCCGCAGGTTGAGGCGGTGCAGGCCGAGTTCGCGGGGCTGCGCGAGGGTAAATCCGGACGGCTGCACATCGCCATTGAATGCCACGCCTGTTTCGAATGGTTGTTCCCGGTGCTGGAAGGGTTCCGAAAGAAATTCGGCGACGTGGACGTGGACATTCGCCCCGGTCTGGCCTTCGACGCGCTGCCCGCGCTGATGAAGGAAGAGGTGGACGTGGTCATTTCCTCGGATCCCGAAGACCTGGCTGGCGTCACCTTCGTGCCGCTCTTCGACTACAGCCCGGTTTTCGTAGCCTCCTCTCAGCATCCGCTGGCGGAAAAGGCCTTCATCGAGGCCGAGGATTTCCGGGGCCAGACGCTGATCACCTACCCGGTGGACCGCTCACGCCTGGATATCTTCAGCCAGCTCCTGACCCCGGCCAAGGTGGAACCGGCGGCGATCCGGCAGGTGGAACTGACGGCGGTGATCCTGTTGCTGGTGGCGTCCAACCGCGGCGTGTCGGTGCTGCCGGACTGGGTCGTTCGCGAGGTGAAATACAGCTCGGATTATGTCACGCGGCCGCTGACGAAAGAGGGGCTGACGCGGCGCCTTTACGCGGCCGTGCGGACCGAGGACCTGGACAAACCCTTCATGAAGTTGCTGATCCGGTTGGCGGGGGAAGAGGCGCGCAGGTTGCAGGCCGCGTAAGTGCTCAACAGCCCTTGTCCGCCTGGGCAAGGGCCAGATCCCAGCGGTTCACATAGGCAACGCCCTGCAACGGTTCATGGCGGGCGTTCATGACCTCGTCCGCCTTCTGGGCGAAACAGCCGCAGTCCACGCCGGGCAGATTGGCCCGGCACCAGCCGACCGGGTCGGCAGGGGCCGAAGCGGCGCCAAAGGGCGGCGGGCCGCTGCGCGGCAGCCCGCCTTCGGTCAGAGGCGGCAGCTGGTTCACCCCGACGACTAGCAAGGCGACGGTCGCCAGAACGGTGGCAGCGGTGATCCATCTGATCGGCATCACGGGTTCCAGAAGGGGTGCACGAGAAGGCAGGCGGATCGCCCGGGCCGGACCCCACGCCGGCCCCGTGAGGGTACTATGACCTTCGGTGCTGGCGAAGCGCCAAGTATCTTGAATTTTGGGACAAATCTAATGGCAGCCGCATCCTGTTCGGATGTGCAGACAGTCAAAACATAAGGCTCCGGGCGTGACCGCCCGGCCTGTTTTTAATTCGGAATGCCGGGGCTCGTGACCGGCGTCCAGGTCAGAGGATCTTGAGGTCCGAGGCCATCGTGCGGCCGTCGCGTCCCTCTCGCAGCTCATAGCTGACCTTCTGATTGTCGGCGAGCCCGGTCAAGCCCGAGCGTTCGACAGCGGAGATATGGACAAAAACATCCTTTCCCCCTTCGTCCGGCGCGATGAATCCATAGCCTTTCGTGGTGTTGAACCACTTCACGGTGCCGTTCGGCATAATCCCCGTGCTCCTATTCAAGTCCTAGCGTTCATCCCCGTGCAGATCGGAGAAGGTCACATTCGCCTTTCAGGGCCGCAGGACGCCGGGGCGTCAAGCATCCGGTGTACGAATATCACGCAGGTGAGATTAGCGCAGATAGGGGAATTACAAGAGTCCCACTCTCGCATTTCGACGAAAACTTGCCTATCTGACGATCCTGAACCGCGGACTGCCAAGGGATTGTGCATGATCATCTACGGGTTGAAGACCTGCGATACCTGCCGAAAGGCACGCAAGGCGTTGCCGGAGGCAACATTTGTCGACGTCCGCGAAGAGGGCGTTCCGGCCGAGATCCTGGATCGCGCCCTGGCGCAGTTCGGGGACAAGCTGGTCAACACGCGTTCGACCACCTGGCGGGATTTCGACGAGGATACGCGCGCGATGGAGCCCGCCGCGCTGATCGCGGCCCATCCGACGGTGATGAAACGTCCGCTTTTCGTCGAGGATCAGCGCATTGTGCTGGGGTGGGACAAGGCGGCCCAGTCGGCCCTCGGCGTGGTTTGAAGGAGGCAGGAAAATGCGCAACGCGGCACTGACACTGGGCATCATCGCCGGTGTGATCGGCATGATCGTGGGCTTCTTCGGCTTCGGCTACACGGAACTGGTCAAGAACGTGGGCGAAGTCGAGGAGATGTTCGGCATGTTCGACGATCCCCAGACGGTGCGCATCGTGTCGATCCTGGCACCCCTGCTGGCCATTGCCGGTGGCGCGATGGCCAAGGCGCGCGCACTGTGGGGCGGAATCCTGCTGCTGCTTTCGGCGGCGGCGATGTTCCATGCCTTCGGCTTCAACGTCTTCACCATGTTCCCCATCGCCTTCGCGGGGCTGGGCGGGGTGCTGGCGCTCGCGGCGGGCAAACCCGACGAGCCCAAGGCGCATTTCTGATCGCTCAGGCCGGGACCTGGCGCGCGACAGGCGCCAGTCCGAACAGCCGGTCCAGCGACAGAACGCCTGCGCCGCGGATCACCATGACCATCAGCAAGACGATCCAGAGCGCGCGCTCGTCGATCAGGCCATAGCGTGTGTCGAAGAGCGCGCCCAGCGTGCCGCCATGCCCGGTCACGTCGACCCAGGTTTGCACGGTGACAAAGCCGATCATCCCCAGCGCCGCCAGCCGCGTGAACAGGCCGAGGACGATCAACAGGGGCAAAAGCCATTCCGCGTAGGTTCCGGCAATGGCAATCAGATCATGGTGAAACCCCATGTTGGCAGTATTGTAGCCCGCCGCCTCGAAGGCCTTGGGAAACATCTGCGCATAGGTGCCGGATTCCAGCGTGAAGAAATCCAGGATCCCCTCTTCGCCCTTGCGATCCCAGACCTTCGTTCCGGCGGAATTCCAGTAATACCGCAAGAGTGTCGCCGCAAAGATCAGCCGCGCCAGCAGCGGGATCACCTGATCGCCCAGGCGTTCGACAGGGGCAAAGATCGCATTGTGAAGGGAAATGAGACGGTCCATCGAATCCTCAATCGGTGAGCAGGTCGGAAAAGGCGCCCTGCTGCAACAGCAGCGAGAGCGTGGCGGAAAGGTCGAAGTCGGGGCCTGCGGTTTCGACCGCCGTGCCGAATGTCCCGCCCTTGATCAGCGCGGCAAGGAAACCGGCCCCGCCCGGCGGCAGAAGATGTGGCAAGGGGTCGAAATCCGGGCGGGTGATGACAACCGCCTCGGCCCGGGCCGGGGGCTTGGGCTGGCCCGATTCCATCGTGAACCGGTAAATCGACAGCACCGGCCAGTCTGATCGCAGAAGCCGCAAGGCAGATGCCGGCACCAGGCGCGCCCTCATGAGCGCAGCCTCATCCATCCCCGCCAGACGCGTGGCATCCAGCGCCGGCGCGTCCGCGGCATGATAGCTCTGGCGCAGGGCCAGTTCTATCCGTGCCACATCACCAAGGTAGCCGATCCCGCGCAGTGCCTCGATCCGTTCCAGGAACTCGGGGAAACCCGTACCGTAGTGCATCATCAAGGGGCTGGCGGGCGGATGGGCGCGCAGGAACATCCCTGCCGCGCGGGCGAAATTCTCGGGTCCGATCAGTTTCGCCACCGCCGGAAAGCCGATCTCCAGCGCCTCGCGCAGGGCCACGGCCACGTTGTTGCGATAGACGTTGAACCGCCGCCCGGCGGGACGCCCCGCACCATCGGTCAGGCCCTTGGGAACAGGCGCGTCCCCGCGCAGCAGCGCAGTGCGAAAACCTGTCTCGGCATGGCTGGCCATTGCGCGCTCCTTCGTGTTTCTTCTTTGTCCAAATACCGCGGGGGCAGAGCCCCGATCTTCACGCCGTCAAGCGCGCCAGCGCCCCGGCTGCCCGCGCGGCCTCTGCCGCCAATACGGGCCAGTCCGGCACGTCGTTGTCCCATTCGATCAGCAGCGGCAGTGGCCCGGCGCGATCCAGCACCATGTCCAGCAAGGCCCAGACCGGGTCCGCCACCTCGCGTCCGTGGTTGTCGATCAGCAGTGGCGCGCCGAAATCGTCGTGATCCTCGTCATGGCCCGCCAGGTGGATCTCGCCCACCGCCGCCATCGGAAAGCGCGCGATGTAGTCCTGCGGGCTGTATCCCAGGTTGGTGGCCGAGACGAAAACGTTGTTCACATCCAGCAAGAGCCCGCAGCCGGTACGTCGGACGACCTCGTACAGAAAATCCGTCTCGTCCAGCGTGCTTTCGGCAAAGGCCAGGTAGCTCGAGGGGTTTTCCAGCAACATTCGCCGCCCCAGCGCCTCCTGAACTTCGTCGACGTGGTCGCAGACGCGGGCCAGCGTGGCAGGGGTATAGGGCAGTGGCAGCAGGTCGTTCAGAAAGGCGCTGTCATGGGTCGACCAGGCGAGGTGTTCCGAAAAGCTCGCCGGGTTCAGCCAGCCGACGAGATGTTTCAGCCGGGCAAGGTGCTCCGGGTCCAGCCTGTCCGGCCCGCCGATGGACAGGCCGACACCATGTACGGAAATCGGAAAGCGGTCGGACAGCGCGCGCAACTGTGCCAGCGGTCGGCCGCCATCGCCCATGTAGTTCTCGGCGTGGACCTCGAACCAGCCCACGGGGGCGGGATCGTTGTGGATGGCCGAATAGTGCTGCGGCTTGTAGCCGACGCCGGGCAAGGGGGGGAGGGGGCTGGTCGTGTCGAACATCGCTCTGACTCGGATCGGGGCGTGAAAGGGCAAGAGGCCACGGGGCGCGCGCGTGGCGGCGCCCCGTGACGTGGACCTTACGAGTCCATCGGCAGGTCGCGTTCCAGCGCATCCAGCGAGCCCATGCGCGCGGTGCCGTCCGCCATTTCCGGCAGCTCGATCTCGGTGCAGGTGCCCGCGTCGACCAGCGTCCAGGCGTTGCCCTGGTAGTCGACGGTCGATGTGCCGGCGCAGGTGGTGCCGGGGCCTGCGGCACAGTCGTTTTCGCCGGCGAGGCTGACGCCGTAGCACTTTTCCTGTGCCATTTCGTCGGCATGGGCGCCGGTTGCGGCGATGGCGGCGGCGACGGCGCCGACGAGGGCGGCGGATTTCAGAGTGTAGGACATGTGGGTTCCTCCGGTGTTTGCACGTTGCGAAACTTGGCCGCGGGCCGATTTGCCCGTCGGTGACTGCAGGGTGCCGCGCTGGAAGGTTTGTCGCGATACACGGGCCTGTGCATCACGCGCCCGTCAGCCCCCGTGTCGTGCCCGAGAGGTCAGAGGGGGGATTCCTGCCGCTGGAAGGGGGGATTTGTAACGATAGCTGCCCGTATGCCCATGCTGCATGGCAGAATGTTACAGGACGCATGTCCCGCGCGGGCAGGCGGGCAGGTCTCTTCACGGGTTTCGTCAGGGCTGTAACGCGTCAAGTCGGGGTTTCCGTCGCTTGAAATGCAAAAAAAGGCCGCCCCCGAGGGGACGGCCCTTGTCTTCATTGCAACCGGGGCGGCTGTCAGCCGCGCAGATCGGGCGGGGTCGCGTCGCGGCCAAGCTCGGCCGTGATCTCGTCCAGCGTGGCGACCTGGGTCTGCTTTTCACCCAGGCGACGCACGGTGACGGTGCGCTCTTCGACCTCGCGGTGGCCGACGGCCAGGATGACCGGGACCTTGCCGACCGAATGCTCGCGGACCTTGTAGTTGATCTTTTCGTTGCGAATGTCGGCCTCGGCCCGGACACCGGCCCTGGTCAGCGTCTCGACCACATGCGCAACATAATCATCCGCCTCCGAGGTGATCGAGGCCACGACCACCTGCCGCGGGGCCAGCCAGAAGGGCAGCTTGCCGGCATGTTCCTCGATCAGGATGCCGATGAAACGCTCGAAGGACCCCAGCGTCGCACGGTGCAGCATCACAGGGCGGTGCTTGTTGCCGTCGGCGCCGATGTAATGCGCGTCCAGACGTTCGGGCAGGACAAAATCCACCTGGAAGGTGCCGCACTGCCAGTCACGGCCAATCGCATCGGTCAGAACGAATTCCAGCTTGGGCCCGTAAAAGGCGCCTTCGCCCGGGTTCAGCTCGATGTCGTTCGTCACCTTGCGCGTCGCGGTCAAGAGCGCCTCTTCGGCCTTGTCCCAGATCTCGTCCGATCCGGCGCGGGTATCGGGCCGGTCCGAGAACTTGATCTTGTACGAGGGGAAGCCGAGGTCGCGATAGATCCCGGCCAGGAACCCGATGAAACGCTCGGTTTCTGCCGCGATCTGGTCCTCGGTGGCAAAGATATGCGCGTCGTCCTGGGTAAAGCCGCGCACCCGCATGATCCCGTGCAGCGCGCCCGAGGGTTCGTAGCGCGCACAAGAGCCGAATTCGGCCATGCGCAGGGGCAGGTCGCGGTACGACTTCAGGCCCTGCTTGAAGATCTCGACGTGGCAGGGGCAATTCATCGGCTTGAGCGCGTTGATCGCCTTTTCACGGGCATGTTCCTCGTCCACTTCGACGATGAACATGTTTTCCTGGTACTTTTCCCAGTGGCCCGAGCGTTCCCATAGCTTGCGGTCGACGACCTGCGGCGTGTTCACCTCGACATAGCCGCCGCGCGTCTGCTGACGGCGCATGTAGTCCTGCAGCGTGGTGTAGATCTTCCAGCCGTTCGGATGCCAGAAGATCTGGCCCGGCGCCTCTTCCTGCATGTGGAACAGGTCCATCTCGCGGCCCAGCTTGCGGTGGTCGCGCTTGGCGGCCTCTTCCAGCATGTGCAGGTGCTTTTTCAGGTCGTCGCGGTTCTTGAAGGCGACGCCGTAGATGCGTTGCAGCATCTGCCGGTCGCTGTCGCCGCGCCAGTAGGCGCCCGCCACGCTCATCAGCTTGAAGCTGTCGCCGGGGACCTGGCCGGTGTGCTGCAGGTGCGGGCCACGGCAGAGATCCTGCCAGTGGCCGTGCCAGTACATGCGGATCGGATCGTTGCCGGGAATGGCCTCGATCAGCTCGACCTTGTAGGGCTCGTTGTTGGCCTCGTAGTATTTCACCGCCCGCTCGCGGTCCCAGACCTCGGTGGTCACCGGATCGCGGCGGTTGATGATCTCTTTCATCTTCTTCTCGATCGCGCCCAGATCCTCGGGCGTGAAGGGCTCTGCCCGGTCGAAGTCATAGTACCAGCCGTTCTCGATCACCGGGCCGATGGTGACCTTCACGTCGGGCCAGATCTCCTGCACGGCGCGGGCCATGATATGCGCGAGGTCGTGCCGGATCAGTTCCAGCGCGGGCGCGTCATCGGCCATCGTGTTGATCGCGATGCGCGCATCTTCCTCGATGGGCCATTGTAGGTCCCAGTGGGCCTCGCCCAGGGTGGCGGAGATCGCTTTCTTGCCAAGCGATTTGGAAATGCTCGCCGCCACCTCGGCAGGGGTCACGCCCTTGTCGAAGTCACGTTTCGAGCCGTCGGGAAATGTCAGGGAAATCTGGCTCATCGGCCTAGTCTCCTCGTCGGTTTGGCGCCCACGGAACGCCCGGTTGCGGGTATGCGTTATGCCAAGGGCAATGGCCCCCGAGGTCAGTGAAGTCAAGCGGGAAGAGGGCGGGATGAGCAATAGCACAACAGAAGTCTACGAAGGATTGACGGGCGCCGAGGAGGTCAAGGCGCGCGAGGCCCGCAACGGGCTGCGGCACGCAACCAGCCTGACCATGACCAAGATCGCCGACGGGTTGATCGACCCCAAGCTGGTGCTCAGCTGGCTGGGTGACGCCCTTGGTGTGCCTGCCGGTATCGTCGGATTGTTCGTACCGATCCGCGAGGCGGGTGCGCTCTTGCCGCAGATCGTGCTGGCGGGGCGGGTGCAGGCGATGCGGCACCGGAAATGGGCCTGGGTTGCCGGGTCGGCGGGACAAGGGATCTGTGCCGCGCTGATCGTGTTGGCGGCGCTGTTGCTTTCCGGCTGGGTGGCGGGTGTTGCGATGGCGCTGGCATTGGGCGGTCTGGCGGTCAGCCGGTCGCTGTGTTCCGTCAGCTTCAAGGACATCCTGGGCAAGACGGTGGGCAAGACCCGGCGTGGTGCGGTGACGGGGATTGCAGGGTCGGTCTCGGCGCTGGCGGTGCTTGGGTTCGCGCTGATCCTGATGGTGGGGCCGGGGCAGGCGCTTTGGCCGGTGATGGCGGCGATTGGCCTGGCCTCGGTGCTCTGGCTGCTGGGCGCGCTCCTGTTCTCGACACTGGAGGAAAACGCCTCGGAGCCGGAAAAGGGCGCGGGGCTGAACCTGTCGCCGCTACGTGAGGACGCGCGGTTGCGCCGCTTCGTGGCCGCCCGTGGCGCGCTGACCGTGACCGCGCTGGCGCCGCCCTATTTCGTCCTGCTGGGCGGAGGGCAAAGCGCCCTACAGGCGTTGGGGGCGCTGGTTCTGGCCTCGTCTGCGGCCTCTTTCCTGTCGTCCTATGTCTGGGGGCGCTTGGCGGATCGGTCGTCGCGGCTGGTGCTGGCGGCCTCGGGCGTGCTGGCGGCGTTGTTCATGGCACTGGCGGTGCTGGCCGACCTTGCCGGCTGGGCGGGCGCGCCCTGGGTCATCCCTGCGCTGCTGTTCGGCCTGATGCTGGCCTATCACGGGGTGCGCCAGGGGCGGTCCGTCTACCTGGTCGATTTCGCGCCGGGGGAACAGCGCTCGACCTACGCCGCGCTGGCGAACACCTCCATCGGCCTGTTGCTTCTGGCGGTGGGTGTACTGGGCGGTGCGCTGGCCGCGCTCGGGCCGCAGGTGGCGCTGGCGGGGTTCGTGCTGCTCAGCCTGCTGGGGGCCGCGCTGTCGCTTGGCCTCGAAGAGGTCGAGCGATAGGCGCTTGCCTGTCCTTGCCGCGCGGCGCAGTCTGACCCCAGCAGGGGGAGGCGTCATGCGGACATACGAAGAGATTCTCGATCTCGCGGCGGATCGCAAGGGCGGGCGCGCGGCTGTTCTGGCCGACATGCCGCCGGTTCTGGATGCGGATGCGCTGGCGGCCATTCCCGATGACCGCTGGCTTGCCCAGATGGCGCGTGGCATCTTTCAGGCCGGGATCAGCTGGCAGGTCGTGGAAAACAAATGGCCTGGCATCGAGGAGGCGTTCCACGGTTTCGACGTGGGCCGCGCCGCCATGATGTCCGAGGACTGGTTCGATGACTTGCTGGCCGATCCGCGTATCGTGCGCAGCCCGCCCAAGGTGCAGGCGATCCAGCAGAATGCCGTATTCATCCAGGAGGTGGCCGCCGAGGCGGGGTCGTTCGGGCGCAAGGTGGGCTACTGGCCGGCCGAGGATTTCGCCGGGCTGCTGGACTGGATGAAAACGAACGGCGCCCGGCTGGGCGGGGCCACCGGCGCCTATACGCTGCGGTTCCTTGGCAAGGAAAGCTATATCATGTCGCCGTCGGTCGTCGCCCGGCTGGTGGCAGAGGGCGTGGTGGACAAGGCGCCCACGTCGAAAAAGGCGATGCAGGCGGTGCAGGCGGCCTTCAACACCTGGAAGGACCAGAGCGGCGAAAACCTGACGGTCATCAGCCGCGTCCTGGCGCAAAGCGTCGACGCCTGAGGGCAGGGGGGACTTGCCTTGCCCCAAAGGAAACCGGAAAGCCGTTTTCGATCCCGAAACGCTGACGCTATGGTTCGAGGCGAAGAGAAAGGGGGCTGAATGACGGTCGTATCCCATGTCGAAGGTCCGCGCGGCGACAGGCTGGTCTATGCAAAGACCTCGGGCCGGGGACCCTGCGTGGTCTTCCTGTCCGGCTATCGCTCGGACATGGAAGGCACCAAGGCGGTGCATCTCGAAGGCTGGGCCAAGTCGGAGGGGCGGGCCTTTCTGCGCTTGGATTATGCCGGGCACGGTCAATCCGGCGGGGTCTTTGAAGAGGGGTGTATCGGCGACTGGGCCGCGGATGCCGAGGCGGTCATCACCCATGCGGTTGAGGGGCCGGTGGTGCTGGTCGGCTCTTCGATGGGCGGCTGGATCGCGTCGATCCTGTCCAGGCGCCTGCCGCAGATCACCGGGTTCGTCGGCATTGCCGCCGCTCCGGATTTCACCGAGGACGGCTTTTGGGCCGGGTTTTCCGAACAGGCGCGGCGTCAGGTCATGCAAGAAGGCAAGATCCTGATGCCCTCCGCCTACGAGGACCCCTATGTCGTGACCCGCAAGCTGATCGAGGACGGGCGGCGAAACCTGGTCCTGCGCTCTCCGCTGCCGATGGACTGGCCGGTGCGGCTGTTGCAGGGCACTCTGGACGAGGCGGTCAGCCGCGAAACAGCGCTGCGTCTGCTGGACCATATCGAGGGGCCGGACGTGCGTCTGACGCTGGTCAAGGGCGCCGATCACCGCTTTTCCACGCCGGCCTGCCTGACCCAGATCGAACGGGCCATCCGCGAGGTCCTGGGGTGAGTGCGCTGCTCTGGGGGCTGGGTGCGCTGGCGGTGGCGGGTGGCGCCTATGGCGCCTTTGCCCCCCGCGAACCCGTGGTGACGGACGTCCGGTTTGACGCGGCGCAGCTGGACGGCGGCGTCAATGACTGGCTGGCACGGAGCGAGGCCAAGGTGCCCAACCTGCGGCCTGGCGCGCAGAAACAGGTGATCTGGGCTGGCGCGCCCGAGGTGCAGACGGATTGGGCACTGGTCTATGTGCACGGGTTTTCCGCCGCCCCGCAGGAAATCCGGCCGGTGCCGGACATGGTCGCGCAGGGGCTGGGGGCAAACCTTGTCTTTACCCGGCTCAAGGGCCACGGCCGCGACGGCCCCGCGATGGCAGAGGCCACGGTCGAGGGCTGGATGGAGGATATGGCCGAGGCGCTGGCCATCGGGCACCGTATCGGGCGCCGCGTGTTGCTGATGGGCTGTTCCACCGGCGCCACGCTTGCCACCTTGGCCCTGCACGAGGCGATGGGCGAGGAGGTCTCCGGGGTGATCCTCGTCTCTCCCAACTACAAGCTGGCCAATCCCAAGAGCGCGCTGATCACATGGCCGGGCGCGCGCTGGTGGGTGCCCTGGCTGGCTGGACGCGAGATCGGCTTTGAGCCGCGCAGCGCGGCGCACGGGCAATACTGGACCTCGCGTTATCCCAGTCTCGCCGTTCTGCCGATGGGGGCCGCGGTGCGTGAGGTGCATCGGCGACGGCACCGGGACCTGTCCGTGCCCGCCCTTTTTGTCTTCGACCCCGGCGACCGGATCGTCGATCACGGTGTAACTCGCCAGGTCGCCGCGCGCTGGGGCGCGCGGGCCGATCTGCACGAGCTGGACCTTGGGCCGCAGGATGATCCGTCGCGTCACCTCGTGGCCGGGGATGTCCTGTCGCCGCGCATGTCAGAGCCGGTGGCCGGGGCCATGCTCGACTGGGCGCGCAGGCTATAGCATGACGCCGAACAAGGAGAGAATGATGGACCAGAGGGTCAGTCTTATCACGCTGGGATGCCGGGACATGGCGCGCGCCAGCGCCTTTTACGAGGCGCTGGGTTGGAAACGGGTCGAGACGCCCGAGGGGATCGTGGTCTTTGACCTGATCGGGCAGGCGCTGGGCCTTTATCCGCTGGAAGACCTGGCCCGCGACATGGGGCGCGCGCCGGAGGACCTGGGCACCGGGGCGGCGACCCTGGCCTGCAACGTCCGTGACAAGGCGGAGGTGGCCAAGGTTCTGGCGGCGGCCGAAGCAGCGGGCGCCACGATCCTGAAACAGGCGCAGGACGTCTTTTGGGGTGGGCACATCGGCTATTTCGCCGACCCCGATGGCCACGTCTGGGAGGTGGCGCACAACCCGTTTTCCACGCTGGGGCCGAACGGGGAGTTCCGCTGGGAAGGCTACGGCGATGGTTGACCGGGCAGCGCGATGAGGCGCCCGCGCTCCATGTGGTCCCTGGAAACCCTGGGGCGCGAACGCCTGTCACGGTATTTCTGGATGCGCGAGTTCCTCTGTTCGGAAATCGGCAACTTCCACGAGATCAGCAACATCCCGGACAATCCCGACCTGGCGCTGGAACGTGGGCGGGCCTTTGCCACGACCCTGCTGGACCCGCTGGAGGAAACCTTTGGCCGGGTCTTTGTCCGGTCGGGCTATCGCTCGGCCCGGTTGAATGCCTTTGGCAACGCGCACCGGCTGAACTGCGCGCGCAACGACTATCCACTGGAATGCCATATCTGGGATCTGCCCGACCGGCCTGTCGCCGGCGCCTCGATCGTGATCCCGTGGTTTGCGGACCGCCATGCGCAGGGCCGCGACTGGCGCGACCTGGCCTGGTGGCTGCATGACCACCTCGACTACTCGGAAATCTGGTTCTTTCCGAAACTTTGCGCCTTCAACATCGCCTGGCGGCCAAGGCCCTTGCGCCGGATCGACAGTTACATCCCGCCCAGGGGCTGCCTGCTGAAACCCGGGGCATCACCCGCCGAACCGCCTGATGTTCGGACGGCGCGCTACCGGGATTTCCCGCCGTTCCGCGGCATTGCCTATCCGGGGTGAGCCGTGCTGGACAGGACCGCGGACCGGGGCTAGCGTGCGGAAAACACAACCAAAGAGAGATGCGATGGCGCCCGCGCCGCAGAGATCCGTTCCGATGTCCCGCCCTGGGGGCCGCAGCTGATGCATGGCCTTGATCCACAAAACCGCGATTTCGCGGATTTCCTGCTGACCGCGACCCGCGAGATCTGGGAGGGGCGGGGCCTGACCGCCCGCGCGCAGGCCCATTATCATCCCGACGTGATCCTGCGCGGCGCCGAAGGCGTGCAGTTCGGCGCCCGTGCCGTGGCCGAGGACGCGATGGCCACGCTGGTCAGCCTGCCGGACCGGCGCCTGCTGGGCGAGGACGTGATCTGGTCGGGGCATGACCGGGTGGGGATGCTGGGGTCTCAAC
Source organism: Mameliella sp. AT18 (assembly GCF_028807275.1). Classification (NCBI taxonomy): domain Bacteria; kingdom Pseudomonadati; phylum Pseudomonadota; class Alphaproteobacteria; order Rhodobacterales; family Roseobacteraceae; genus Antarctobacter; species Mameliella sp. AT18. The sequence goes on along the minus strand of NZ_JARAMO010000078.1, from coordinate 8,615 downwards.
GCATCCTGACCCTCGCCACCCATAGCGGGGACGGCCCCCTTGGCCCCGCGACGGGGCGCACTCTGAAATACCGCGAAATCGTGGACAGCTATGCCAAGCGTGACCAGATCAGCGATGTCTGGCGGGTGATCGACAGCGGCGCGTTGCTGCGCCAGCTGGACCGCACGGCAGAGGAATGGGCGCGGGCACGGCTGCCGCATCTGGACCCGGATACGCAGCCCTTCACGCCCCGCGTCGACGTCACCGGCCCCTATACCGGCCAGGGCAATGCCGACCAGTGGGGAGAGGGCTTTGCCAACGTGTTGATCCGGGTGATGGAGGGCGAGCTCTCGATCATCCCCGACCAGTACGACCGGGCCTGCCACCTGCATTATCCCTGCGGGGTCGAGGCGCATGGGCCGGAGGCAGCGGATCGCTTCTGGCTGGGGCTCCGGGCGGCGTTGCCCTCGGCCCGGTTCGAGGTCCATCACCGGATCGGCATGGAAGAGCCGCTGATGCCGCCGCGCGCCGCGCTGCGCTGGTCGCTCAAGGGCCGGCACGAAGGCTGGGGTGCTTTCGGGGCACCAACAGGCGCGGACATCTATGTCATGGGCATGAGCCACGCGGAATTCGGCCCCGGCGGGCTGCGCCGGGAGTGGACCTTGTACGACGAGGCGGCGATCTGGACGCAGATCGTGGCCCAGACCGGGTGAGCCTGCGCGAGACCTACGAACGGCAGGCGGCGCGCTATGATGCCGAGCGCGGAAAGTCCCTGTTCGAACGCGCCTGGCTGGACCGGGCGCTGGCGGATGTGCCTGCGGGCGGGGCTGTTCTGGACCTGGGCTGCGGGGCGGGCAGGCCGATCGGGGTCTTCCTGGCGGGGCAGGGGTTTGCCGTGACGGGTGTCGATTTCTCATCGGCCATGCTGGCGCTGTTTTCGCAAAACGTCCCCGGTGCGCGGGCCTTGCTGGCGGACATGCGCACGCTGGACCTGGGCCGGGCCTTCGACGCGATCATCGGCTGGGGCAGTTTCTTTCACCTTGCGGAGGCGGAGCAGCGCGCCGCCTTGCCGCGTATCGCGGCGCACCTGGCGCCGGGCGGGCGGCTGTTGCTGACGGTCGGGCCGGAGGCCGGAGAGGCCTGGGGCAAAGTCGGAGGGGAACCCGTCTACCATGCCTCGCTGTCTCCGGAGCACTACGCGGAGGTGCTGGCAGAGGCAGGCGCCCCGGTCGAGGATTTCGTGCCCGAGGACCCGGCCTGCAACGGGCATTCGCTGTTGCTTGCACGGCGCCCGGGCGGGGCCTAGGGTGCCGCCGCACGGGCAGGGGTGAAACCATACAGATGCAGGACATGCAGCACATTTCAGGCACCGCAGGATCATGACGGAGCCGGTGGTCTTTCTGCCCGGGATGATGTGCGACGCGCGGCTTTTCGGGCCGCAGATCACGGATCTGTCCCGCGATCACGCGGTGATGACGGTGCCGATCACGCAGGGCGAGAGGATCGAGGAGATCGCCTCGTCCGTGCTGGACGTGGCGCCGATGCGCTTTGCCCTGGCCGGGCTCAGCATGGGCGGCATGGTGGCGATGGAGCTTTACCGCCGCGCCCCCGACCGGGTGACACGGCTTGCGCTGATGGACACCAGCCCGCTGCCCGAGCCACCCCAGATGGCGGCGCTGCGCGATCCGCAGATCATCAGGGCGCGATCCGGCAAGCTGCGAGAGGTCGTGTCGAGTGACCTGCTCCCGCAATACCTGGCACATGGCCCCCACAGTGCCGAGATCGGCGCACTGGTCATGGACATGGCACTGGGCCTTGGGGTGGAGGTCTTCGTCCGCCAGTCCCGCGCAATGCAGCGTCGGCGCGATCAGCAGGGCACGTTGCGGCGTATCAACGTGCCGACGCTGGTCCTCTGCGGCGCAGAGGATTCGATCTGCCCGATCAAGCGCCATACCTTCATGGCCGAGATGATCCCCAAGGCGGAGCTGCGCGTGATCGAGGAGGCGGCCCACATGCCGACCCTGGAACAGCCCGACGAGGTCACGCGCGCGCTGCGCGACTGGCTGGCGAAACCGCTGCTCTTGCGCTGAGTTTGCGGGATTGACCGGCGCGGGCGGCGTCCCTATGTGGGGCGGGCGCGGAAGGCCGGACGGCCGCTTGCCATTGGCGAGAGGAAAGTCCGGACTCACCGAAGCACCGGTGCCGGGTAACGCCCGGGCAGGGCAACCTGACGGAAAGCGCCACAGAAATGAAACCGCCGTCGCACCGGAGGTGCGCACTGGAAGCCCGCTTCTGGTGAAACCGAAGGAGACTGTGGCGGTAAGGGTGAAACGGTGGGGTAAGAGCCCACCGGGGGGCTGGCAACAGCGCCCGCATGGCAAGCCCCACCGGGAGCAATGCCGAATAGGGATCGTGCGCGCCCTCGGGCGCAGGGCCGCTTCGGCCTTGGCGATCCGGGTTGGCAGCTAGAGCCGCGTGGCAACGCGCGGTCCAGAGGAATGGTCGTCTGAGGGCGGGGAAACCCGCCCAAGAACAGAATCCGGCTTACAGGCCTTCCGCGCATGAGTTTTTGGCCCGATCCCGTGTTGACTCGCGGGCGATACGCGGTAAAAGGCGGGCTTCATACAGATTTCACACCGGGCGATCTTCCGGTGTTGCAGGAGACGACACATGGCGAAGCCGACCACCATCAAGATCCGCCTGAACTCCACCGCGGGCACCGGCCACTTCTACGTGACCAAGAAGAACGCTCGGACCATGACCGAGAAGATGACGATCAAGAAGTACGACCCCGTCGTGCGCAAGCACGTCGAGTACAAAGAAGGCAAGATCAAGTAAGCCATTCTGGCCGAAGGTCTTTTTTCGGGTCGCGCGGGGGATGCCCCACGCGGCCTTTTCGTCTTTGGAACATGTTCGGCAGGAGGGCGTGCCATGTCTGGCTGGACAACGCTGCGCAGCGCCCGACAAGAGGACATCGGCGCGCTGGATCACCTGTTTCAACGCAGCTACGCGCGGCTGCTGGCGCCTGATTATCCGCCTTCGACCCTGATTACGGCGGTCCCGGTGATCGGACGGGCGCAGCCCGCGCTTGTCGCCTCTGGCCGGTTCTACGTTGTCGACGATGATGCCGGGCGCTTGTTGGGCGCGGGCGGCTGGTCTGTCCAGGCGCCGGGTGGACGGCCTGGGACACCGGGGATCGGCCATGTCCGCCATGTCGCCACCGATCCCGATGCGACACGGCGCGGCGTCGGCCGCCAGTTGCTGGGCCATATTCTGCAAGAGGCCCGGGCCGAAGGGCTGCAGGAGATGCATTGCCAGAGCACGCTGACCGCGCGCCCCTTCTATGAAAGAATGGGGTTCCAGCCACGGCATGAGATCAGCGTGCCGCTCGGGGGAGGCATAACCTTTCCGGCGGTCTTCATGATCTGCCCGCTCCGGACTTAGCCTTTCAGGGGCTCTGCCGGGGCGCCGTTCGCCTTGGTCCAGCGGCGCTCCTCGCCGTGGCTGCGTTCGATCAGCTGCACCCTGTCGTGGCCGGGGTAATGCACCCGGTCGCGGGTGGCCCGGGTGCCGATCACCAGGACACGCGCGGGCCTGTCGCCCCGGTTTTCAAGGCGATGCGCGGTCTCGACCCCGGCGGCAAAGGTGGCGACGTCGCCGGTGCCCATCTCCTGCTCGCTGTCGCCCTCGACCAGGACCACGGTGCCGTCGAGCACGTAGACCATCTCGTCCTCGGCCTCGTGCCAATGCGCAAAGGAAGAGGCGGACCCGGGCGCCAGGATTTCGACCAGTGCGCCGAACTGCGTCAGTCCACCCGATTCGCTGAACAGCAGCGCCTCGAAACTGCCAAGCGCGCCGTCGCCCGATCGTCTCTGGACGGAGTCTTTGGTGATGATTGGCATGTTGTCCCCCACGGCCCATTGGCCCAACACGAAAAAGGGCCGGTCAGATGACCGGCCCTTTCGCTATAGCATGTTTGTGTCGCGATGTTGCCCGGGGGCTTATTCGCGGCTGCCCAGCAGTTGCAGCAGGAACATGAACATGTTGATGAAGTCGAGGTAGAGGTTCAGCGCGCCCATGATGGCGGCCTTGCCCAGCCACTCCTTGTCGCCATGCGCAGCATGGGCGATGTAGGTGTTCTTGATGTTCTGCGTGTCATAGGCGGTCAGGCCGGCGAAGATCAGCACACCCAGGATCGAGATCGCGAACTGGATCGCGGGCGAGCCGAGGAAGATGTTGATGATCGAGGCGACCAGAAGGCCGATCACACCCATGATCAGGAACGATCCCCAGCCGGAGATGTCCTTCTTGGTGGTGTAACCCCAGAGCGACAGGCCGGCAAAGGCGATCGAGGTGGTCAGGAAGACCTGGATGATCGAGAAGCCGGTGAAGACCAGGAAGATCGAGCTGAGCGACAGACCCATCAGCACGGCGAACCCGTAGAACACAAGCTGTACGCCAGCGGCGGACAGGCGGTTCACGGCGGCACCGAAACCGAAGAAGATGAAGGCCAGCGGCGCGAACATGATCACCCATTTCAGCGGCGACATGTAGATCGCCTCGCCGAAGCTGGTCAGGTATTGGCCGTCGCGGATCATCGCGGTGGCGCCCGACGGATCGCTGGTGACCGCAAGCCCGGCAATGGCCCAGGCTGCCAGGAAGGTGATGAAAGTGCCCACGGACATTGTGCCGTAGACCTTGTTCATATGGGCGCGCAGCCCCTCGTCAATCTGGGCAGCGCGTGCGCCGGAGACGCCAGCTGCCCGGACTGTATCATATTCTGCCATGTAAGCCTCCGATGTTGACATAGGTCCGGGGGCCCAAGGCCCCCGCACTTCACGCTAGATATTGGAGGAACGCAGGGGATTTTCAAGAACTTCGGGTCGGAAACGGGTCAATAAGATTCCCCGATTTGTCACCATTCGCGTTCAGGCTCGATCCAATGGGCCGGTGCGTCCCAGCGCGGCGCCTCGGAGGCCGGTTTCCCCACGGCAACCGACGCGGCGGAAGGGCGGCGCAACCGCGCAAGGTGGCGGACCGGCTGGGCGGACTGCGCCGAATGGTCAGCGCGAAAGAACGGGCGGGGGAACAGGGCGGGCAGGGCGCGGATCATCATGGCATCCTTCACGAGAAATGATTGCAGGCCGGGTTGGTATCTTCTTCGTTGATGAATGTGGCGATCCGTGCTTGATATTGGAAGTGAATGTATGTGACCTCTCTCATCACAAGGGGTGATGAATGCGAAATCTCGACGTAACGACGCTGCGATCCTTCGTGGCGGTGGCCCAGGCGGGGGGCGTGACCCGTGCCGCCGGGTTCCTGAACCTGACGCAATCCGCGGTCTCGATGCAGATCAAGCGGCTGGAAGAAATGCTGAACCTGCAGTTGCTTGACCGGACGGGGCGGGGCGTGACCCTGACACCCGCGGGGGGGCAGTTGCTGGGCTACGCGGAAAAGATCGTGTCGCTGAATGACGAGGCCTATACCCGGCTGACCGACCAGAGCTGGGAAGGCGAAATTCGCCTCGGCGTGCCGGTGGACATCGTCTACCCGGTGATTCCGCTGGTCTTGCAACGCATGGCGCGCAGTTTTCCACGGGTGAAGGTGCAGCTTGTCAGCTCATTCACGCGCGTTCTGAAAGCGCAGTTCGCGCGCGGCGAGATGGACGTGATCCTGACCACGGAAACCGGGGTCGAGGCGGGCGGAGAGACGCTTTTGGACGTGCCGGTCCGCTGGGTCGGGGCGCCGCAGGGGCAGGCCTGGCGGGAACGCCCGCTGCGGATCGCAATGGCGCGCACCTGCGTCTTTCGGGACGAGGCAATGCGGCGCCTCGACGAGGCGGATATTCCCTGGGAACTGGCGGTGGATTCCGACAGCGAAACAACCATCGACGCGACCGTCAGCGCCGACCTGGCCATTGCCGCGCGGCTGGAAGGGCACCTGGCGCCCTACCTTGCCTATGTCGATTGCCACAACCTTCCTGACCTGGGGATGATGAAGGTCAACCTCTATCAGGGCAGCGGGCAGGCGGCCTATACGCGGGCGCTTTGCGAGGATATCCGGCAGAGCATGGCGTCGCTTTAGCAGTCAGACACCGACGTCCGGCCCGTGACACAGCATCGGGTCGTCGTTCTGCTGCGCCTCGTAGAGGACCGTGCTGGAAGGGTCGTTTTCAAACACGGCCCGGAGGCCCGACCCCTCGCGGAAAAAGCTCCAGCACTGGGGATCGGGGTTGTCCTCGTAGACAAAGCAGATCTGGCCAGCCTGTTCGTACCAGAAGCCGTCCTTGCATTTTCCATCCAGGAAGGACCACTGCACCTTGCGGTCGGGCAGGTATTTCTCGACGCCGTAGGCCTCACCGTTGAGGCCGAAGTAAAGCGTTTTTCCGGTGACATAACTTTCGAAATCAGTGGCCGACATCGGCTCGGCCGCCAACGCGGGCAGAGCGGTCAGGCAGGTCAGGGCAATGGCGTAGAGCTGTTTCATGCGCCGGAGCCTGCCAGAATCCCCGCGCTACCGGAAGTCGGGTATTAATGAATGGTTAACCATAGGCGGGCTCTAGCTCGCGCCATTTTCGGGCGCGCCTGTCCATCAGGCGCCGCCAGAGCGGGGGCACCAGGGCGATCACCGCCATAACCGGCAGGGAGTGCGGCAGGATCGGCATCCTGTCCCGGTCCAGGTCGAGCCCCGGGTAGGGCCGGGAGGGATGCGCGTGGTGATCCGAATGGCGCGGCGCGTTCAGCATCAGCGCCGTGGAAAAACTCTGCGGTGCGTTCCAGCTGTGCTGCGGCCCGACCGGTTCGAATTTCCCGTGTGTGAGTTCGCGCCGGCGCAGGCCGTAGTGTTGGACATAGTCGCTGAGCAACAACTGCGCCTGGGCGTAGGCCGCAATCGCCAGCAGTGCCAGCACGCCACCGGCCCCACCGATGAGGGCCGCCACAAACACGGATGCCGCTGCACCCCCGACATAGCCGACATAGGGATGCCATCCGCGGGTTTGCCGCAGCCGCGATTCGGCACGCAATCCTGCCCGGAACCCGCCGATCCAGGCGCGCGGCGCAAAGGCGTAGAAACTCTCTCCCGGTCTGGCAGAGTTCGGATCGCGCGGCGTCGCGGCGTGGACATGGTGGACCCGGACATGGGCCGAGGCATGGTGCCCGAAGAGGAAGGAGGCATAGACCGCCGTTCCCAGGCGCCGCAGTATGCGGGACGAGCGGTGGATCAACTCATGCGCGTTGGAGTTTCCAACCTGACCGATAAACAGTGAAAGAGAAAGGAATATCAAAATCTTGTCGGTCGTTGTTGCGGTGGAATGCACCAAGGCCCAGACGCCGCCGTAGAGCAGAGGAAAATGCGCAATTGCCAGCAGCGTTGATAGCCCGTCCCCGGCGGGAAATTCCTGTTCCGGATGGTCGGGGGCGGCCAGTGCCGATAGTCTGTCCATCGCGTAGGTAAAGACGGTGATGTAGACCAGCGCCAGCGCCGGAAAAGGGCCATCCACCACCAGCGCAAGCGCCAGCAGAACGACCATGCCCAGGGTTGCCAGTGTGAAACGCAGCATCACCGCTCCAATACGATCCGGAATTTAACATATCGGAACTTTCCGTTCCCCTTGCGACGAAATCGAGGGATTTTCTGGGCGCTCGCCTGCCCAATTCGGTCGTTTTTCACCCCTTGCCCGGAAGCTTTCGGCGTTAGGGTCTGGCGGAACGAATGGAGGCACGCATGGCACTCGACGAACGCAAGGGCGTCTGGAAATCGGGTAAGGGCAAGGGGCGTCACACGCCGAAGGGCCGCCAGGTCGACGATACGGCCCAGGCCGAGGTGAAGGCGCTACTGGACGACCGCTCGCGCAACCGCGACCTGCTGATCGAATTCCTGCACCTGATCCAGGATGAATTCGGCCATCTCTCGGCCGCGCATCTGCGCGCCCTGGCCGAGGAAATGCGCCTCAGCATGGCCGAGGTCTACGAAGTGGCCAGCTTTTACGCCCATTTCGACATCGTGAAAGAAGGCGAGACGCCGCCGCCCGCGCTGACCATCCGGGTCTGCGATTCGCTGTCCTGTGAACTGGCCGGGGCCGAGCAACTGCGCGCCGCGCTGGAAGAGGGCATGGATCCGACGCAGGTCCGCGTCTTGCGCGCGCCCTGCATGGGCCGCTGTGACACGGCGCCGGTGCTGGAGCTGGGACACAACCACATCGACCACGCCGACGTGGCCAAGGTGCATGCCGCGATCGAAGCAGGCGATACACACGCACATGTCCCGGAATATCAAGGGTTTGCTGCATATTCCTCAGATGGCGGCTATGCCCGTCTCAAGGATCTGCGCGAGGGCGGAAACTGGGAAGAGGTGCAGGAAACGGTCCTCTCTTCCGGCCTGCGTGGCCTTGGCGGAGCGGGTTTCCCGTCGGGCCGAAAGTGGGGCTTCGTCCGCGGAAATCCCGGACCACGCTACCTGGCCGTGAATGGCGACGAGGGCGAGCCGGGCACCTTCAAGGACCGCTTTTACCTCGAGCGGGAACCTCATGTTTTCCTTGAGGGGATGCTGATCGCTGCCTGGGCCGTGGAAGCGGATCGCTGCTTTATCTACATGCGCGACGAATATCCCGCCGTGCTGGAAATCCTGCGCCGCGA